>JBHJJI010000384.1:0-14492 GCA_050042805.1 Leptolyngbyaceae cyanobacterium | reverse complement strand
GTTTCAATCCCCTTGCGGGGAATATGGTCGTTGTGTCGGCGGACACTGCTCTGAGTGTGGTGAGCCTGTAATTGTTTCAATCCCCTTGCGGGGAATTTGGTCGTTGTGACCGCAGTCGTTTGAAACCATTCAATTGTTGAGGTTCTAGAACCATTATGCGCGAATCTCCCATAATCGGCGTTGACTCCAGCATTTTGTCATCAAAATTTATGTCGGCCTCAGCCCAAAAGCCTGGACTCAAAAGGGTTTCAGGAGATGCGCGGATCTCTAAAGCCGCCTTGTCGCCCAAACCCTTGCATTGAAAGGGATATCGCTGCTTTTAAGGCGCAGTGACTCAACACACCCCATCATCCGCGCCCCATCCAACCGGGAGCGATCGCAAAAGGGCAGCCTTCAGCATACGCACAAGTTCCTGAGATGCCACCCGTACTCACCCAACTGTGGCCAGAAATAGCCAGTTGGGTGATTTGCTGAGCAGTGAATATTTTCTAAGATTGCTCAGTTGTAAGGCGGGGCCAAGACTTTCCCCGGTCGGCTTTAGGTGAGGACAGTTTTATGGATCAGCTGGCAGTGAAGTGCTTTTGGCAGCCTCATATCGATAGTCTGGGAAAATTGTGCCCCGATGACGAACCGCAACTCAGCTCCGTTCTCCAGGGTGTTTCGTGGCCGAGTTCGACTGGCGATCGCGGGTTAGACATCGGTGACAAGCCTTCATCGGTATCGGTCTGGGCCTGGAATCGTGAATCCGGTTCGGCGATCTCTGTCCCCACCAAAAACGCCTCAAAACCTGGTCTGGCAATGCCCGTAGTATTACCCGATTCATCCTTTGTCGGTTTATCGTTGCTGATTTAGCAACTGGCCCTAAAGCCCTATGGGGGCTGGTTATGGTGATGAACACACTGAACTGATGTGTTTTGCCCTTAGCGCCCGGCAGCGGCGATCGCCGTTAACCAATTTGTTGTTTCAGACTGGTGTAAATACCATGCAAGCCTGCGTTACGTTAACCGATGTTGTTTTTGTCGAAAATGAAGACGTTGATGTTGATCAGCTCAATATTCTCTATCAGATTTGTGACTGGGATGCCGGAGAACAGAGAACCGATGAGAAAACAGCAGAGATGCTGCGGCTGAGTCACTACTACATTGCCGCCTACGCAGCGAATAATCTTTTGGTGGGGTTTGCGAGAGTTTGCGGTGACCCTTACGTCGCTCAAGTGCTGGATGTGATGACTCATCCTCTCTATCGCCGGGAAGGGATTGCGACCCGTTGCATGCTCGGCGTCCTTGCTTATCTTTGGCGGTCAAACTACGTTTCTGTGACGTTGAACGACTGCAGTGGCATCTCCGATTTTTACGCTCAGTTTGGGTTTCGCCCCCCGCATGCCGATGCAATTCCTTGGGTTTGGCGCGGTTCCTGTCATTCGCCAATCTAAGTAGATGAGAGCAGGTCAGGGAATAGGTATTGCGACTAGGAGTCTATGGCTGGACAGGTTTAGCTACAGTCTTCGATCCATTGCACCTCGGGCGATCGCCCACTCCGAAAATTCATCACTTGATTATCTTGATTGGCGTTGGTTTCAAAGATGAGGCTGTGATAGGGCGGATTCGGGTCGGTCACAGTGAGATAGTGACCTTCGACGTAGGGATGCAGCGTGACCTCCGCTGCTGGATAGGCAGCGAGCACGTCGGCTTCTGAGGCCCATAATCCAATTCCTTCAGGAGTCGTGATCTGGCTACTTTCGACTTCAACGGCAACTGACTGACCATCGACCTCTTGGCGAGTGAGGGAACTGATGTCGATGCGGGCGATGCGATCGTCAATCACCATCAAAGCCAATTCGGGTGGCCCCGCTGACGGTCTGGCATAGGCGCAACGGCTGGGCTCAGCGGTTCCTTCATAGTCAAAATATCTGACGATCAACTCGATGTTAGCCGCTGCTTCAGCCTCAGCAACAGTCATGCCAATTTGAATCGGCCCGATGCCCGTAAAGGTGATTTGAGATTGGGACGTTAATTCATTGATGTCTTCGACTTTCTCGTTGTTCTCAGACGCTGGAGTTGCGGGTATCGTTGGCTCAGACGTGCCCAACGTACAAGCTGATAAAGCTAAAGAAAGCGATAGACCGAATCCCATCCATCGGCGGCAGAGGGTGGCTGGTCTCACGTGCTGATCGAACATGGCTTGAGAGACGTGACTCCACAGCGACTGCTCAGCAGCTTAATCAACCCATTCTTTTCACCACATCAACCAACTGGACATTTTTGCAACGTGAATTCGATTAAGAACTCTGGGCTCCTATCTTCCTGCCCTACCAGCTAAACCACCAAGACGTGAACGCAGGCTAGGGGCTGTCGTTCCTTTGCTGAAAGGATTTGGCCGCTAAATGATGACAGGCCCTAGTTGCTCGGGCTCACGTAGGGTGATTCGATGGGATCGACTTCCCCTTGAGCCAGCAATGCCTGGTGAATCATGACAATGATTTCGGCTCGGGTGGCGGGTCGTTGCGGTGCTAAGTCTTGGGGTTCGGGATGATTGACAATCACGTTCCGGTCGATCGTGGCAGCAACCTTGGCTTTTGACCAGTCAGGCAGGTCATTGCCGCCATTGAACCGGTTAAGCAGGCCATCAACGTCACCCGGAGCGGCCAAATCGAGACCTGTCGCCAGGGTCACTAAAACTTGATAGCGAGGCACCAACTCATTCGGCTTAAAGGTATCGTCCGGAAAACCGGTCATATAGCCAGCGTCAACCACCTGATCAATCGCAACCACTGCCCAAAAATCTGGCGTCACGTCAGAAAAACTCAGCGATCGCTGGACCGGTTCATTTTTCACAAAGGAACTGTTGAGCAGGGCGGCAAATTCGGCTCGGGTCATCTCTTGATCGGGATTGAGCTGACCCTCCGGCAGGTCGGGTAGCAGTCCCCGTTCGTAAAGGCTGACAATGTAGGGATAGGCCCAATAGTCAGGGGGGACGTCGGAAATATCAAGGGGCGGCGGGGTGTCGGTCTCGGAGGGCTCGCCGGTAGTCTCGGAGGGCTCACCGCCGAGCGCCGCTTCTGAGGTGGAAAGGTTGGGCTCGGGAGCCGTTACCGCACTCGACGATGCCCCTGCCTCAGGCCCGCCTCTGGATAAACTATCTTGCCGGGGAGTGGGGGTGAAAATTGACTGCCCTTGTTGACGTTCTGACGCTAAAGCTTCGGCATCGGTCTCGACGTCTGCACCGATGCGAGCGGAGTCGCGATCGCTCGGCCCGCGATCGCGGTCAGCTTCCTCCAAACCAATAAGAGGCGCTTCTTCGACTAGGGCAGGTGCAGAGTTTGTGGGCAACGGCGATGACGATAGAAACGATTGTGAGCCGCGGCTCCATCCCCACCAAAGCACTGTCCCAATGGATAAGAGGGCGATCGCCACTGCGATCGCTTCATCGTTGTCGCGGCGGCGGGCTGGGGGTTGTCGGTCGTTGGGTTCGGGGCCAGGGGGGGGAAAGTTGACCATGATTTTGAAACAGCGACGTCACAAAGGTGGGCTTTATAGGGTCATCCTACTGCCATAAGGCAGATCATTCACCTTTCTGTGGGCTGAGGCGTTGACAAAGTCTGAGGGCAGCTCATCGCTCATGCCAGATCGGCCAACTGTGTGACGATCGACCCATTCTCTGCAACCAAACAACTCATCTGCCCCCCTGCGCCGCTTGCCCCCTGCGTTCATATCACTAGATCACTCAGAAGGCTTGACTCGGATACCCGACGATCGCCCCACTTCAGCACAAAACCGCCAGGCCCGCAGCACTTCCGCGACCGACCAGGCTTGAGCATAGGCTCCTCGAGGGGCAAAGGGGGGGGCGCCGTCAAAGATTTCGCTGACGGTGCCGATGCAGCCGCTGCGGACATGATCAGCAAACGGCGTTAAAAAGCTGCTGGCCAGAGCCGCATCGCGGTAGACCTGCCAATGTGCCTGCACAAAGGGGCCGATCAGCCAGCTCCAGACGGTGCCCTGATGATAAGCACCGTCACGGGTGCGGGGGGTGCCGCCGTAGTGGCCTTGATAATCGGGATGGTGGGGGGCGAGCGAGCGCAACCCATGGGACGTCAATAACTGACGCGCCACGACATCCACCACAGCCTTTTGCTGCGCCGGTGAGAGCAAAGGAGCAGCGGATGTGACGGTCCCCGTTCTGTGTGAACTGAGGGGAGTGGGCAGGGCGATCGCCAAAATTTGGTTGGGACGCAAACTACCATCGTTACCCTGGGGGTTGTCGAGCACGTCATAGCAGTATCCCAGTTCGTCTGACCAAAACCGCTGAAAGCCCTGGCGGGTGTGGGCGGCCATCTGACGATAGGGAGCACCATCACGCCCCAGCTGCTCAGCAAACTGAGCCATAATCAGCAGCGCGTTGTACCACAGGGCATTGATTTCAATCGGTTTGCCAACGCGCGGGGTGACGACCCAATCGCCCACCTTGGCATCCATCCAGGTGAGCTGTGAACCCGGTTCTCCGGCCATAATCAGACCGTCTTCAGCAAGGTGAATGTGGTAGCGGGTGCCTTGCTGATGCCAGCGAATGATGTCTGCCAGGGCCGGAAACAGTTCCTCGATGAGCGCCTGGTCAGCGGTGGCGGCGACATAGGCGCGTAGCGCTTCGAAATACCAGAGCACCGCGTCAACCGTGTTGTAGGCTGGCGCTGCCCCCGCTTCCGGAAACGTATTGGGCAACATGCCCTGATCAATATATTGAGCAAAGGTGTGCAGAATCGGTCGGGCGATAGCCGGTCGCCCGGTCGCGATCGCCAACCCAGGCAGCGCGATCATCGTGTCGCGGCCCCAGTCGCCAAACCAGGGATAGCCCGCGATGACGGTTTTGCCCGCACGCCCCGCCACCGATCGCGACACCACAAACTGATCGGCTGCGAGCACCAGTTGCGACACCCAAGCTGGGGCCGGTTGAGGCAACTTCACGTCAGTTTGCCAAGCCTCCAATAGCCGCTGTTCGTGCTGTCGCTGTCGGGTCATGGCGTCTGGAAACGCGATCGTGTCTGGGGGCTCCATTGTGGCAGCGAAGGTAATCGTCTCACCCACCGCCAACGTCACCCCAAAAGTCGCCCCGTGCAGATGGTCATCGTGGGGGTCGATGCCGCGCTCGCGTTCGATCGCCAGGTCATAATTCGTGTACCAGTCGTGGTGCGGGGTACAGTGGCCGCGATCGCTCACCAGATAAAAAGCCGCCGCGTCTGGAGCGGGCTGCACCTTGACCCCGTGGGGCAACGCCGCAATCTGCATCTGCCAGTCGGCCCCCCGCGTACTGTGATGATGATCGCGAGAGTTCACCAGGGCCTTCAGCGCTAGCTGTATCGGCCCGCTGCCACGCTGCAAGTGGTAACGCACATAGGTGGTATTCGCACCCTGCTCCATCCACACTTGTTTGACCAGCTGGGCATCGGCCAGCCCATAGGTCCAGGTGGGAATTGTGCCCTGCAGCTCAAATCGCTCAATGGAGTGGTAGCCGTGGGGAGCGATCGCCCCGCTGGCCCAGCGATCGCAGTGCAGCGCCCAGGTTTGCCCTTGGTAGATGGCGGTTTCATCCAGCTTGGTCACCAGCAGCGTGCGGCCCAGGGGCAGTTTCAACGCCGCAATCAACAGTCCGTGGTAATGCCGGGTGAGCAGGCCCGAGATCGTGCCGCAACCATACCCGCCGATGCCATTGGTCACCAGCCATTCACGGGTCGCCGCCGTCGCTAAATCACCACAAATCTCTCGACCAAACTGCAGCATCGACTTCGCCCCTCCACTATCCATTGCGATCGCGGTCATCCTACCCGATTTATGTTGACGGACAGCGTTCCCCTCGACATGGCAGGGGCGGCGATCGCCTTTCGGATCGCCCTCTCTGCATATCCCGAATCAAGTACTGATGAACTATGCTGGAGCTATCTTCAAAAATGCGTTTCCCACCCGATCCAGTTTGGGAGAAGGCCGGGAGCCCTGTCTTCACAAGCGCCCCCTGTGAACCATGCCCAAGTCACGCCAGCTCGAAGCGCTCATCGCCCAACTCAACCAAATTCGCTCTGACCCCACCTCTGAGCTGGGCCTGGCCACTTTGAGGCAAATTATTGCCAGTCGCCACAGCATCGCGATCGCCCAAGCCGCGCGATTAGTCGGAGAGTTCGAAATTCGCGCCCTGATTCCCGACTTGGTAAATGCCTTTGACCGACTCATGGTGAAGGCTAAAGACCGTGATCCCGGTTGTCGGGGCAAAGCCGCGATCGCCGACAGCCTATATCGACTCGAACACGCCGACGAGACGCTCTTTCTGCAGGGGATTCGCCATGTACAGTGGGAGCCTACCTGGGGCGCGCAGGTCGATACGGCCCCCCAGCTGCGCGGCACTTGTGCGTTGGGCCTGGTGCGGATGAATTACGGTAATGCCCTGATCGAACTGGCCGACCTGCTCGCTGACCCCGAAATCGAAGCCCGCATCGGGGCCGCCCGCGCGATCGCCTACAGCGAAAATCCGTTTGGCGTCGCGCTACTGCGGTTGCGCATCAAGGTGGGCGACACGCCTACCGTTTTGGGGGAATGCATGGCGGCGTTACTGCAGCTATCGGTACCCGACACCTTGCCGTTGGCGGCGGTCTTGCTCCATGAAGGCATGAGAGAATCTGACCCGCGCGAGGCGATCGAACGAGCCGAGGTGATTGCCCTCGTGCTCGGCGAGTCGCGCCTGCCCGCAGCGCTGCCGGTGCTGCAAACCTGGTGGCAAAAAATCACCCATCGGGAACTGCGGGAAACGGGCCTGCTGGCGATCGCGACGCTGCGCCAAGATGATGCCCTGCAGTGGCTACTGCAACTGCTAGCCGAGGGCTCATTGAGAGATGCAAAAGCGGCGTTAGAAGCGCTCCGGCTTTATCAACAGGAGAATTTTTTGTGGTCAAAGGTGCAGGCGATTTTAGAACAGCGGCCAGAATTAACGTCTGACCAATAATGTTGAATGGTCACTCAGGAGCTGCCTCAATTGACTCAATTTGGCGCCAGGGCAAGGAACGGATTTTAGAGTCTATTTTTGGCGGTCATTAATCATGCCGATCTCTCCGTCTATTTGTGATTTAGATCACCCAATAGCGATCAGTAATCACTGAGGATGATGAGGCTAAATGATGAATATCCTCCTAAGCGAAATTTTTCTGTCATCACGAGTTCACCTGCCGTCGGCGTTCCCTAAAGTCCGATCGCAGTCACCGAAAACCCTGGACATTCAACGGCTAGAGCCTGTTTGCAGGATGTTGAACTAGGGCGGTAGACCGCATCGGGCCTCGAACTAGGCCTTTATTGACTATCTTGAGAGGGGTTAGAGTAATTCTCGGAATATTTCCAGCCGACAGGAACTGAATTGTTTGCTGAATTCAGCGACTTCGTTGCGGACTGAGGTTCCTTTGGGGGCATCCATCTGCGGGTATTGTGTCGCTGCTAGCACCCCTGGAAGCAATCCTTTTTAATCAGAAATAGTTGATTTTCAATGATGCTGCAAAAGCTCCTGCGTTATCAATGGTTTAGGGATTCCAAGGTCGTGGCGCTGGGGGCTTTTGGGATTACCCTCTTGCCTCAGATGGCGTTGTTGGGACTGTCTTATTTTCACGCCCTCACTTACGAACATGACCAATTGCAGTCCATGACATCGTTGAGTGCTCGACAGATGACGAGTCTCATTCGAGCCGCCGAAATCACGTTAAAGGACCTAGAAACCTACTTCAGTCAGGATCAACTCAATGATGCTCGGCACTTGCAGCTATTGCAGAGAACGGTCTACCGAGATCCTCGGTTTCGAGAAATCGGTGTGGTCAATCAGGAGGGGGCTTTATATTTGACGAGTTTGGGGTTTATCGAGCCGCCCATCTTGTTGCAAGACCGGGCTCGCCTGGACTTGTCGAAAAAAGAACTGCAGATCTTGGGGCCTTTGACCACGCAGGTCATGCAAGAACGGTCTTTGGTTTTGGCCTTGCCGACTCAAGATCAAGGGGAAATCAATATTCTGGTAGACCCTATCCTCTTGAGTCATTGGCTGGAAATCAACGGCCTAGAGTTAGGGCCTGACGGCTATATTGCCTTTGTCAGAACGGCAGATCAAGAAATTATCGACGGCGCGGGACAGCTGCCCCGTGAGGATAATTTGCTATCCGCTCAACCGGCGCGCGATCGCCTACAGCTGAGTCAGTCTCTGGATAACATTGGCGTGACGATTGTGGTCAATGTTTCGAGAGAGTGGATTCTGCAAGATTGGTGGAGCTTTTTTAATCTCGGCGTACCCATCGCCTTGTTGTCGAGTGGTCTGATGGCGATCGCCGCCAACCATTTTGTGGCGCTCAAAGCGCCGATGGAGCGAGATCTACGCAACGCTCTCGCCAATGATGAGCTGGAACTGTACTATCAGCCCATATTGGATATTGAGACCGAGCAGTGCGTCGGGGCGGAAGCGTTGCTGCGCTGGCAGCATGCCACTCGAGGGCTATTGCTGCCCGGCACCTTTATTCCCCTAGCGGAGAAGACCAAGCTGATTATCAAAATTGGGGAATGGGTGGTCAAACAGGTGATGCAAAACCAGTCAGACTTTTTGCAAAAAAATCCTCACCTCTACATTTCCGTCAATTTATCGCCGGTGCAGATTAGCTCAGACGTACATAGCAAGCGCATTCTCAGCCTGTTAAAGACCTATCCAGAACTGGCCCCTCAGCTGCTATTTGAAATCACTGAAACTGTCTTGGTTGAAGATGCCCAGATGCATATTCCTGAGGCGTTGGCGAATATTCGGGGCTGTGGGGCCAAACTCGCACTAGATGACTTTGGTTCCGGCTACTGCGTGATCAATTATCTGTCAAAGCTGAATGTGGATTATCTGAAAATTGATCGCAAATTTGTCTCTGGGAATGACGTCACAGCCCAAACGGCCACGGTGTTAGAGGGCATTATCGACCTGGGTCATCGCCTCCAGATGACGGTGGTGGCGGAAGGGGTCGAAACCGAAGCGCAACGACAGACTCTGATCAAAAGAGGCGTCCGCTATGGTCAGGGCTATCTGTGGTCGCGACCGATGCCGGCTCACGAGTTTGCGCTGTTTGTCGCCGATCGCCCGTTGCCGTGATGGCCGAGACAATCAAGTCTGCGAATTCCATGTGTCTTGGGAGAGGAAGGCGCGATCGCGGGCGAGGGGCGCGACCGGTTGCGTCAATTCAAACTGGCCAGCGGTAATCCAGTCTTTGAGTTCGCTGGCCACCTGACGCGAGAGGTAAATGCTGGCGAGGGGGGCAGTGCGGACTTTTTGACCATTCAGAATGAGCTGACCCGACTTTAACTGGGCATAGCTAACCAGCCCAAAGGTGGGCCGCACTCGCCGGGGAATCGAGAAATCCATCACGGGGGCGACCAAATCCTGGTCTTGCACGGCGCAGTGGGCGGCGATCCGTTCGTTGAGTAGGGGCATCGCCACGCCCACCCCCAGCATCAGCGAAGGGCCATACCCCTTGAAATAGCAGCCTCGCACCCACTGCGGCTGCATCTGTTTGGCATCCCCAATCAGAGCCAACGTGGCGGCGGGGCCGATCGGGGTCTGATTGGGCAAGCGCCGCTGCTTGGGAAAGTGCTGCGTCCCTTCCCAAGCGATATAGCCGACTCCGCCGCCCAAAAAGATGCGACTGCCGATGCCGACGACGTTAAGTTCGGGGTCGTTCATCAGGGGAGACAAGGCTCCCGAGTTGGCATAGACTGCATTGCCTAGATTGGGCTGTAGGGGGCCGAGATAGGTGGCTAGCGGGCGATCGCCACCATTGACCCCGACGATGAAATTTTGATAGAGGTTGCGTGGATTAAACAGATAAAACTGGTTGATCGTCTCGCTAGTAATGGTCGTCGTTAACCGACTGCGGGGATAACAATCGGTGACCTGTCCCGTCGCCTGCAGCGGCAAAGCTTTGCCCGCAATTAAATCAGCGATCACGTGGCCGCCGCCGCGCTCCCGTAGCGGGCCGCTGTCGTTAGGGCTGTTTTCAGCGGCTTGACCGGCACCGATGTACAGATCGACCGCGCCAAAGCCCGCATAGGCAGGCACCCCGTCGATACGGCAATCACGAATCTTGATCGGCGGGTCGGTATGGCCGAGATTGAGAATCGCCCCGGAAGATTCCATCGGCTCAAAGGTGCCGGTGGTGACGATATCGACCGCCTCAAAGGCCTTTGCCACACCGTCCTCAGACGCTCGCGCTTTAAAGGTTTCGGCGGTTTCGACGACGATGGTTTGGCGACGAATGCGCTCGTTAATCGTGTCGAGGGTGCGTTGGGTCGACATGGCTACACCAATTCTCTGAAAAAAGACGATAACGCTAGCCCCCGGTCTCTACGCTGCCCGGATTGCCTGGGGAGTCTGATTACTGAGAAGGGGGATGCGCAGTCCACCATTGCCAGGTCAGAAAGGCCCCCAATAGGAAAGAAGGCGTTAACACCAGGGCTAAACTGACGGCGTTGGTGGCTGGAATCGCGAGGCGCGGTGCCAGGGTTTTAAATGCGATCGCGATCAGGGTCGAGAGCCCAATGACCTTCATCACAAACCCGATTTGAGCGGCCCCGGTCGTTTGACTCATCCGGCTCGCCTGACGTTGAGACAACACCATTCCTGACGTCGCCAGAGCGTTGCCACCACCCAGCCGTGCTGTTCCAAGGTGTCGGCGACCAGCTTTGACTGCTCTAGCAAAATGCCACTGAGAATGCCCCAGGTCTGCGGATGAGCAATCTCCCCCAATTGCGGAATCAGGTCGACAATTACCTCTGCCAAAATATTGCAGAGAATGCCATCGACCGGCTCGGATAGCGTCTCCATCAGCGTTTCGAGGCTGCCCTGCTGCACATTGATATCGGCGGCGGTGAGGTGATTGAGGGCGGCGTTTTCGGTCGTCGCCTGCACTGCCAGCGTATCAATATCGACCGCGTAGGAGCGGGTCACCCCCAACAGCAGGGCCCCAATCGACAAGATGCCCGAGCCACAGCCAATGTCGGCCACCACGCGGCTGGCATCATCGCTGCCGACGCGCATCTCTAAAGATTCTAAACAGAGCTGGGTGGTGGCATGGGTGCCGGTGCCAAAGGCCGCACCGGGATCAAGTCGCAGCACCAGGCGATCCGGTTTTTCTGGCACCGGCAGCCAGGCTGGATTCACGAGGAAGCGATCGCCAATGGGTTGCGGCGACCAGTGATCTTTCCAGCTTCTGGCCCAATCTTCGTCTTCGATCAGCTGCCAGCTCGTATGGGGATTCGGCAATTGAGCGCAGAGAGCATCTTGGCGGATGCGCAACGCCATCGCGGCCACATCCAAGAGCTCAAAATCGACTTGGGGAAAATAGGCTTGGATCTGCCGTTGTTTATTGCGCCGCTGACTGACCGTACCGTGACCGCCAAAGGTTTCAAACCGCCAGAAAACGGTGTCCTCCAAAGCCGGATCACACAGAACCTGAATTTCCCACCAGCTATTAACCAAAGTGCTCGACTATCTCTAAACAGCAGCGATCGCCCTAAAGATTCTCAATCAATCCCCTTACAGATCCACAGTATAGGCATCTCGAATGCCCGGCACCTTGGTGATTTCATCTAAAATGCCTTCTGGCAGCGGGTCATCAATACTCAACACCATCACCGCATCGCCTCGCACAATCTTGCGACCCACTTGCATGCTGGCGATGTTGACGTTGAAGCTACCGAGCAGCGACCCAATCTTGCCGATAATGCCCGGCATATCGCGGTGCAGCGTGAATAGCATGTGATCGGTCGGCGGCACGTTGATCGGAAACTCATCAATGTCGGTGACCCGAATTTCGCTGCCGCCCAGCAGCACCCCGCTGACTGAATGCTCACCGAGGGAGCCGATGGCCGTCAGCCGCAGCGAGCCGGTGTAGTCCTTAATGTCCGTGTCGCGGGTTTCAATCACGTGAATGCCGCGCTCTTTGGCCTCAATGTTGGCGTTCACATAATTCACGCGCTCTTGCAGCGCGTGGGACAACAATCCTTTCAGCGCCGCAATCACGACCGGTTGGCCATCCTTCTGGGCCAGCTCGCCTTGCATCTGCACGTTGAGCGACTCGACCCGGCCCCCGGCGAGCTGCCCCACCAAATTGCCGAGCGTTTCAGCCAGCTGCAGATAAGGCCGCATCTGCTCCATCACTTCCGCCCGCAAACCGGGAATATTCACCGCCGATCGCGCCGGCAGCCCCAGCAGCACATCGCGAATCTGTTCCGCCACGTCGGTGGCCACATTGACCTGAGCCTCCTCGGTCGAAGCGCCCAAGTGTGGGGTGAGAATGATCCTGCGATCTAGCGATCGCAGCGGTGAATCACCCAACGGCTCTTCGGCATAGACATCTAGTGCGGCCCCGGCGATTTCGCCGTCACTGAGAGCCTGAGCTAGCGCCACTTCATCAATAATGCCGCCCCGCGCACAGTTGATCAGGCGGGCGGTCGGCTTCATGGCCGCCAGGGTTTTGGCGTTGACAATATTGGTCGTTTCCGGGGTTTTGGGCAGGTGCAGGGTGATGTAATCCGCTTCGCGAAACAGCAGGTCAATATCGACCAGGCGACAGCCCAGCTTCTCCGCCCGATCCACAGAAATGAAGGGATCATAGGCCAAGAGCTTCATGCCCATGGCGCGCGCCACCGTCGCCACGTGGGAGCCAATTTTGCCCAAGCCGACGACGCCCAGGGTCTTTTTATAGACTTCTACCCCGGTAAAGGCTTTGCGGTTCCAGTTGCCCTCTTTAACTGACTTATCGGCAACGGGAATGTAGCGCGACAGCGACAGCATCATCGCCAGGGCATGTTCGGCAGCGGCGATGGTATTGCCTTCGGGGGAATTCACAACGACGATGCCGCGACGGGTCGCCGCTGGCACATCCACATTATCAACGCCGACTCCCGCCCGGCCAATAATTTTGAGGTTTTGACCGGCCTCAATCACGGCTTTGGTGACCTTCGTGCCCGAACGAATCATGAGGGCATCGTACTCACCCACAATCTTGACCAGCTCTTCGGGCGGCAATTTGGTCTGAACATCAACCTGGGCGACTTGAGACAAGATGTCGAGGCCAGCTTGGTCGATGGGGTCGGAGACGAGAACCTTGGGCATAGTGCTGTCAGGGATAAATAATGAGGGTTGTGGAGCAGAAAAAATGACTCAACTGGAGGGTTTTCAAACGGCTCATGAGAGCGGCTGAAAATCAGTTGTTGCAGGAATTTTCCAGGTGTCATTTTACTCTATGACCGCAACCCCGACACGGCGGATACTCCGGGCCGTGATCAACCAGGGGAGGAGATGAGGCGAGCAGAATCGAGTTGGTCGCTGCGAACTGATGGGGGTGGGCGATCGCAGTCAGGCCCAAGCTCAAAGCGGTTGGCAGCGCTGGAAAGACTGGCAAGACTAGCGGGGATTAGGCATCATCAAACGTCTCAAACAGTTTGACCAAGACCACATTAGAAAACAGAAATCCTTCGGGATCGGTGAACTTGACGACGGCGGTGGGAGGCTCGGTCATCATCACCCACCCCTTGTGCTGATAAGGCCGCAGGCAGTCCCGCAGGCGTTCAACGAGATCGCCGCCAAACTCTTGGGTCAAGGCATCTAAGCTCACCCCTTCGCTGAGCCGCAGGCCCATCATCAAGCGATCGAGCCAGCGATCGCCCAAGGTCGAGGCTTCCTGGGGTAAACCCGTGGCACAATACTGTTCCACCCAGTCTTCATAGGCGTGGGTGGTGCGCGGTCGCTGAAAGCGCTGCTGCTGCAGATAGCTGGCCGCGCCCATGCCGAAGCCGTAAAAGGGCCGATTTTCCCAATAGACGCGGTTGTGCTGACAGTGGTACCCCGGTCGCGCGTAGTTGGAAATTTCGTAATGCTGATAGCCGGCCTGGGTGAGGTGCTGTTGGGCCAGGCGATACATCTCAGTCGTCAGGTCATCACTGGGCAACGGCGACTGCCCAGCAGTGTAGCGATGGTGAAACACGGTGCCGGGCTCCACGGTGAGGTCGTAGACCGACAGGTGGGGCGGGGCGTAGTCGCTCGCCTGCTCCAGCGCCGCTGTCCAGTCCGCTAGCGTCTGATGGGGCAGGCCCGAGATCAAATCGAGACTCCAGGCCGGTATCTGCACCGCCGTCAAATCGGCGATCGCCTGATGCACGTCCTTGACGCGATGGGTGCGGCCACAGGCAGCGAGCTGCTCGTCGTTGAATGCCTGCACGCCTAAACTGACGCGATTGATCCCAACTTGCTGCAGCGAGCGCAGCTCGTCACGGGTAAAGGTACCCGGATCCATCTCCATCGAGATTTCTGTGGTGGGTGCCAGCCCGAACTGAGCGGTCAGCGTCTTCAAGACTTGTTCCACCTGGGCCACCGCCAGCAGCGAGGGCGTGCCCCCGCCAAAAAAGACCGTCTGTAACGGCTCACCGATAGCAGGCGTGGCCCGAATTTCTCGA
>JBHJJI010000383.1:0-8574 GCA_050042805.1 Leptolyngbyaceae cyanobacterium | reverse complement strand
GGGCGCGCAAGCGCATCGAGCAAACCCGTAAAGAACAGGCCAAACTCATGGACATCGCCACGGAGGCCTTCCTGGTGGGGGATCGGGGGAGTCGGCTCCTGTGTTGGAGTCGTGGGGCCGAGCAGATCTACGGTTGGCGATCGGCGGAAGTGCTGGGTCGCAACGTGGATACTCTGCTGAACCCGGATGAGCCTTCGCCGCAGGTGCAATCGGCCTGGCAGACGGTGCTCAGCCAGGGGGAATGGCGGGGCGAGATCCAGAAATACACCAAAACCCACGAGCTGCGCATCATTGAGAGTCGTTGGACGCTGGTGCGCAACTCGGCCGGGCAGCCCGAAGCGATCCTGTCGGTGGATACTGACATCACCGATCGCAAGCAGTTAGAGGCTCAATTTCTCCGTGCTCAACGGTTAGAAAGTCTGGGCACGTTAGCCAGCGGCATCGCCCATGACCTCAACAATATTTTGACCCCGATTTTGGGCATTGCTCAGATTTTGCCCTACAAGCTGCCCCAGGACGATCCGACGACAGCAGAGCTGATCGATATCCTCGGCAAGTCAGCCCATCGCGGCGCGGCCCTCTCTAAACAGATTTTGGCCTTTGCCCAAGGGGCCACGAGCGAGTTCACCGCCTTAAATATTGGCTATTTGCTCACTGAAGTGAAGCGATTTGTGCAAAAAACCTTTCCCCCCGCGATCGCCATTAAAGTCGACCTACCCTCTGACTTGTGGATGCTGATGGGCGATGCCACCCATCTCTACCAAGTGCTGATGAATCTGTGCGTCAATGCCCGAGACGCCATGCCCGACGGCGGGGTGCTATCGTTCTCAGCGCGCAATACCTACCTGGAGATTGACCGCGCCGAGTCCTCGACCGAGCCAAGCAGCAACTCTTATGTGGTGATTGACGTGATAGATACAGGTACCGGTATGCCGCCAGAATTAATCGACAAAATCTTTGATCCGTTCTTTACGACGAAAGAGCCCGGTGCTGGCACTGGTTTGGGCCTCTCGACCGTGGCCGGTATTGTGAAAAGTCACAACGGCCTGCTGCAGGTGAACAGCCAGATCGATAAGGGCACTCGCTTTACGATTTCTCTCCCGGCGGCGGCGATTAAATCGCCCTCACCCAGTGGAGAGCGCGAGCTGCCCCTCGGCTCGGGCGAACTCATTTTAGTGGTCGACGATGAGCCCCAAATTCGCTACGTCACCCGCGCTTTGCTCGAAAGCCACAATTATCGCGTGCTGACGGCGGCGGATGGCGTAGAAGCGATCGCGGTGTATGAGGCGCGATCGGCAGATATTGACGGCGTGCTGATGGATATGCGGATGCCGCGCATGTCAGGGACGACGGCCCTCAAAGCGCTACAGCAGATCAACCCACAGCTCAAAGTGGTGATGACCAGTGGCGTCGTATCGGTCAATGAGTTGTCTAACCAAGATGACCTCACCATTCATGCCTTTTTGCCAAAACCCTACGCGGTTGAAGATTTGCTGCAGGCCATCCACAAGGCGCTAAATCGTTAATTCGCGACGCGATGGCAACCTCTGCGCGGCGATCGCCATGCCTCCCACACAGCTAACCTTGTAGGGGTTTGGCAATGCAGCTCTGATATCGCTGCCTCGGTGCGCTCTTGTTCGATGGCCATCCTGGCCGTCCTGAACGCCCCGCAACCCTTGAAAAAGCTGGTTATGGAGGCAGGCTGGAAGCCTACCCGACCGGTTGTCTACAGGACTTGAGCCGACCGGAAAGGGCGATCGCCGCCACCATTATGGAAGCCGAAAGCTAAGTAATATGAGGTTCCTGGAAACCCCTACAGGATTAGCCCACACAGGGGGAGCTGAGGAGAGGGGAGCCCGCTTTGTTTCAGAACGGGCGTTACGACGCGGCGCTTTGCTGCCAGGCTTGCCACAGCGTGTAGACAATCAGGACAGCGAGCAAGGCGCGAAATAACAGGGACACGATCCGATCTGGCAGTTTGGGCAAGGCTCGGGTGCTCAGCTGGGCACCCACCAAGCCGCCCAAGCCCAAGATAATGCCCCCAATCCATACCACGTTGCCTTGAATTGCATGCCCAACGGTGGCGGCGATCGCGGTCAGCACAATCACCCCCAAGCTGGTTTGAATGGCGCGTTTAATCGTTTCCCCCAGCAGCAACATTTGCAGGGGCACCATGATGACTCCACCGCCAATGCCCAGTAGGCCGGCCAAAAAGCCTGCTATGCCGCCCGTGAGCAATCGTGCTCCAACCGGATTCATACGAGGGGCCGGTGCCCCCTCTGAGTTGGGCTGTTGGGCCAGCCGCTTGCGCACCCCCACCAGATAAATATTGAGCGCCAGCAGGAGCGCAAAGGCCACCAGCAACAGCGGCTCGGGTAGCCGACTGGCGGCCAACACCCCCAACTGCGCCGTCATCATGGCGGGCAACCCTAACAGCGCCACGCGCTTAAAGTCCAGGTAGCCCATTCGCCAGTTTTGAAAACTGCCGGACAGTGACGTGATAATAATCGCCAGGCTGCTGGTGGCCACCGCTTGAATGGGGGCATAACCGAGCGTAATCAAAATTGGCACTAGCACCGTGCCCCCGCCAATGCCCAAAAAGCCGGCGAGTACCCCGGCAAACAACCCCGAAACGATGAATGCTCCCACCTGTATGACGGTCATAACCACTCCCCACTGCACAACTAACCACTGACATCATGCCTTGCCAGGTCACCCTCGCTGAGCCTTCAGTCAGTCTCTGGGCTGATTGAGACAGCGTTGGTTAGAGGCAGATTCTCAAAGTCCTTCACCGGCTCTTGGTTACAGTAAATTGGTCACTGGATATCGGTTTGATGATCCTGTTCAATTTGTGGAGAATTCCCCATGCCCGATCGCTCGTTGATGTATGAAGAAGATCACTTTGTATTGCTGGTACCGGGAGCCGCCGAAGAGATTTTGACCGCAGCAGAACTGCAGCAGCGGCTAGAGACAATCTTGCGCGATCGCCAATCTGATCTGCCCCGTGACCTGGCCAAACTCCCCACTGTTGAGGCCCAGGCTCAGTCACTGATTAACACCGCCTGCGACTTTGAGTTACAGCTCGGTCAAACAATGCAGTGGTTTGCTATCCGGCTAGAAAAGTGAGCTTGAGGCTCAGTCCTGCCTCGGGTCGCACGTGATGCTCGGGGGCCAAGACTCAACTCACCGCAGCGCAACAGCACGGGCAACCGGGTAACCGGACTGGGGCTCAGTTAGCAAATCGCCAATGTTGGCTTATTCATCAGCATCACCGTTTTGCGCGTCATCGTCGCCGTCGTCAGCGCCTGGGGTAGACTCTCCGGGCGAATTCGCCTCTCCTGTCGGTGGGTTTGAGGCCTCACTGGTCGGCTCATCATCAAAAATATGCCAGGGCACGGTGGGGTCTTCCGCCAGTTTGATGGCCACCTGAGCCGCGCCGACCTGATTGAGATGGCTGGGGTCAGCAAAAATATTATTCAGGTCGGGCCATTCCTGCAGCAAATCCACCACCACAAAACCATGCTGCTCGGCCTCAGTCGCTAAATATTGCTGAAATGCCTGCTCGTAAAATAGCCGCGTGTCATCTAAATAGTCAGTGCTGAGGGGCAGGTTGACGAACACTAAAGGAATTTGGTTGCCTTTCGTAAACGTGGCGATCGCTCGAAAGGAGACAGTCTGCACGCCGTCGAGGTTGAAGGCTTGGTAGGAAGAGTCGTATCGCCCCGACACGCGGGGGAAATTTTGATAGTAAATCGCCGGGTCAAAAACGTCACTCACTTCTAAAAAGCCATAGCCGTTAATGGCGGTCGCAATGGCCAAGTCTGCGGGCTCGTCATCCACCACGGCTTCGCCATCGAGCCAACCAATATCTGGGCGATCGCCCGCTTCTAACGCCGCATAACCCGGTGATTCCAAAATTCTGGCAAAGGTGCGATCGACTCGACCGCTGTTGAACGAGCGCGCGCCACCCGCCCACACAATCATGCGTGGCATCTGTTCGGGCGTGAGCAACCGCCGCAAGACAAAGCTCATTACCTGGGCCGTTGCGCCATTGACGGCAAATGTGTAGACCTTGAGCGAGTCGATGCCCTGGGCTGACAGCCGCTGTTGCAAAATCTGGGGATTGACGCCCTGCAGCGCTCGCGAACTGCCAATCACCAACACATCAGGCTTACCGAAGGTCGCGACATAGGACAGCTACACCGCCAACTGTTCATCCAGCACGGCGTTCCCCAAGGGCGGAAAGACCGTCGGCGCTCCGGCGGCTTCGCCCCGCGCCAGGGCAATCTCCTGATTGATCAAATATTCACGGGTCTTACGCTGGGCAAACAACCATTGCGGGCTATCGGTTGGGACGGCCTGCAAAGCTTGAATCGCTTCTGACCAAGCCGTCGCGACGGCACTCCATTCCGCAGCGGTTGTGGCTGACTGGGCCTGTTGAGCAGCCATACTAGCGGCCTCAAAAGCCAGGGTGAGGGGCGCTTTTTCGGGCTCCTCGGGGGAGGCGCTTTCGGGGGGCACGTCGACCTCGGCGGGTGGCGGAGTCGCCGAGCAGGTCAGGCCCGCCAAGCCCCCAACGGCAATGATGCCTGCCACTGCCCATCCCCATTGTCGCTTGCCGTCTGCCATGGTCTTACACGCTGTGAAAGCTGCTGTTTTCAGTATCTAGCAGAAAGCCGCGAGTGAGTAGAGGGGGATCAGATTTGAGCCAAAACGGGGGAGGCGATCGCGCGTTTGCCTTTAAAGACCATTTCGACGTCACCTTTCATCCCCAGGGTGACGCCGCGCCGTTCGGGCGGTAGGGGGCGATCGCTGACCAGTGCCAAGTCATAGTGGGTCAGCATTGTCCCCAGGGCAATTTTCAACTCATACATGGCCAGGGCATAGCCGACACAGCGCCGCGCCCCGGCCCCAAACGGCATAAACTCAAACGCCGAGAACTGCCGCTCTAAAAACCGCTCTGGCCGGAATTTGTCGGGCTCAGGGTACAGATCTTCGCGGTGATGCAAGAGGTAAATACAGCCCACCAGCAGCGTGTTGGGGGCAATGGGATGCCCCATCAACTCCATCGGTTTATGGGTCAGCCGGGGAAAGGTCAGCATCGCTACCGGATAAATGCGCAGGGTCTCGTTGCAGACCGCGCTCAGGTAGGGCAATTTGGTTAGCGCCAGGGCGTCATCGCCTGCCCCTGCCGACTCAATTTCCTGCTGCACCTGCTCTTTGATCGCAGGCTGGTGGTGCGCCCAATACAGGCTCCAGGTGAGGGCCGTGGCGGTGGTTTCATGCCCTGCTACCAAGAGGGTCATGAGCTCATCGCGCAGTTCTTCGTCACTTAGCCCATTGCCGTCTTCATCGGTGGTTTGCAACAGTAGGGACAAAATATCGTCGCGGTCAGGATCTGGCGCGGTCCGGCGATCGCTGATTTCGGCATAGAGCAGCGCATCAATCTCTTGGCTTTGCTGGGCCAGCTTAGCGCCGGGACTCCAGTCACCCAGATTGGTCTGCAACAGCGGAAAGAACACCACTGTGGACGCTAGGGGACTGCTGAGCATGTCGAGGCGTTCGGCCAATAGCGTTTCGAGACGACGATAGCGCTCTCCCTCATGCAGCCCAAAGATCGCCTGCAAAATCACCCGCATGGTGATTTTTTGCATCACGTCCCGCGCGCGAAAGGATTGGCCGACGGTCATCTCGTCCATCAGCGATCGCGTGATGGTTTGAATCAAGTCGGCATAAACCTTCAGCCGTTCGCCGTGAAAGGGCGGCATGATCAGCTTGCGGCGCTGCTGGTGCTGCTCACCGTTCAACAGAATGACCGAATGCTTGCCCAGCAGCGGCTCTAATATCTTGTTGGCATCGCCAGGGGCCGTGATGACTGGCCCCATGTCTTGAGCCAAGATGGTTTTGAGCGCCTCCGGATGGCTGACAAAGATCCAGTCCAGCAGCCCCCATTTGGCAAAAAAGAAATCGCCATAGCGCCGAGCGTTCGCTTTCATATAGGCCAACGGTCGAAAGATCCAGTTGGCCAGCTGTAGGTACGGCAGCGTTTGAGTTTGAGGAATCGTGGGCATGGTGACTAGGCAAAGAGCACTATACTCCATGCTAAGACAGAGCACCTTAAATGGTGTTAAAACCCTGCTGGGCTATCTTGAAACCGCAGACTTATGACACGGAAACATTTTGTGTGGGCAATCAGCCTGGGTAATCGAATCGCGGATTGCTGCAGACAATTGATGACAGGGTACTCAACATTGGCTGGGTTTAGCCATATCGCTGAGGCGTGCAGCGGCAAAAATTATGCCATCTGCACGCACTTGACTTGTGCTACTTGCCAATAACCAGACTATGCAGCCGTTCGTTGCTGACGCTTAAGAGTGGCTGTACCAACCCCAGCTAGAGCAAGTAGACCTAAGATAGCTGTGGGTTCGGGAACGGATTCGGATTCAGGACTAACACCCGATGTGGGTACCGAGAAAGTTAATCGGTAGTCATGTGGAGTGCCGCCTGTCGAGCCAAATTCACTATCAACGAAAGCTAGAATTCCGGCATCGTTGCAAGACGAGTTGGTGGCACACAAGTCATGGTCATTATCGATAATTTCATTTCCGCTAGCATCAAAGCCCGCAAAGTTGTTCCGACCAACCCCCACAAGGTATTCACCTGGGTTGAATGTAAACGTGATTTCAGAGTCAAATCCAGGCCCGCCATCATCATCACCAAAGAGGGGATTGCCTGCACCATTGAACAGTAGGAGGTTGGCGTCACCAGTAAAAAAGTCCAGGCTCAGGGTTGCCGTGGTCAAAGTGTCGTAGGCAAACCGAAATAAGTCTCCATCTTCTGCACCAAAATTCGTTCCCAGAACTTCAGTAGTACCTTCCGGCAGAATAAATTCAGTCCCAACTGAGTTCCCAAAATCAGTGGTTTCAGTCACTATAATTGCTTGAGCTGCTCCGCCTGCACTCAAAGCCATCAATGATGCGCCCACAGTAGCCATGCATAATATTTGTTTCATTTTGAGATATCTCTCATAGCGATTTCAACCACTACATATTTGTGTAAAAGATTTAAAAGTGAAACGGTTTCTCCGTATATTCACTAGAGCTTTATGCCTCTTCTTTTTTAGATGAAGCTGGGGCAAAGTCGGATATGTCGAAGATCGCATTAAAATGACTGAAACCGCTGCTCTGAATGGCTTAGGAGGGTTTTTGATTATCCTTTCTGAGGATGAATTTGGTATGAGATCGGATAAGTCGGATAGGTCGGAGAACAGCGGATTGCATTGAAGTGATTGTGATTGTTTCTCCGTATACTCACTAGAGTTTTATGCTCTTCTTTTTTTAGATGAAGCTGGGGCAAAGTTGGATATATCCAAGAGTCCCCGATCGCAAACGACGTCTATCTGTGTCTGGGGCATTCTTTGGCGGCACTCCCCTCACCCAATTTGGTGAACCCAATGGCAGGAAGGCCGATCGCCACCACGTCACCTATGCTGACATCACCCCTCTGAGAGTCTATGCTATGTCGCTTAAATCCGATTCCCCTTTAGTATCAGACGACGCTGATCAGCCCGACTCAGCGGCCTCGACGGCAGTTGACTTGCTGCGAAACTTTTTGATTGGGACGGCGATCAGTGGCCTGGTCGTGTTTGTTTACGCGTCTCTCTCGGTAGACATGACCTATGGCAGTTGGGCGGCCCTCAATCACAGCCAACAGGTGGGCGCGATCGCCGTACCCCTAGTTTGTGGTCTCTTGTCCGCCATCTTGGGGCAAAGAATGACGAAAGGTCTCATCAGTCTTTTAGAATCGGTCAATCTGCCTTTTTAACCGAGCCCGCTCACTTTTGTGAAAATCATCCACAGCAAAGCCTTCAAAGCCGATCGCCCCTGGGGTGCGATCGACATCGCCAACATGAATGGCATCACCACGCGCCTGCACTGGACTGATCAGCCCTATCAGTGGCATGTCAACGATGGCGAAGAGGTGTTTGTTGTGCTGGATGGCACTGTGGATATGCATTACCGGCAAGATGGGGTCGTGCAGGTGGCGCGATTGCAGCCGGGCGATATTGCCTTTGCCACTGTGGGCACCGAGCATGTTGCCCACCCCATCGGTGCAGCCCGCATTTTGGTCGTCGAGCAAGCAGGCAGCATTTAGGGACTGCCTGACAACTCAATTCAATATCGGTTCTAGAGCATTGAGGCATATAAGCGATCCAGATCAGATTGGACGGGCTCAGGGAGTTGCCGCAAAATCTTGCGCTGCTCGGCATTGACGGGCACTAAGGTGATGACACCCGTGACGCAGGTGACTTGAGTTGCCCGGTTTTGAATCTGGTATTGCCAGACGAGACGAATGCCGCGTCGTGGCTGCAGCCAGGTGATCACCACGGCTTCGTCGCCTAAGCGCAACGGCTGATGATACTGCAATGACAAATCCACGACGGGCAAATCGACACCACAGTTAACCCAGTTGGCAAAATCCATGTTGTGCGATCGCAAACACTCAATCCGGGCGGTTTCCATCCAGCTGATGTAGGTGCCATGCCACACAACACCGCCATAGTCAGTATGGTGG
>JBHJJI010000382.1:0-10176 GCA_050042805.1 Leptolyngbyaceae cyanobacterium | reverse complement strand
TACTATGGCGATTGAGCAGGGCGTGAAGCTCGGCTCGTTCTGCGTCGGTGAGGTGCAGTGGGGCGGGCGCGAGACGTGCCATCACAGGAACCTCAAAGTCAACTCTTAGATGGTAGCCTGATTCAAGCCAGACTCAACTAGCCGCCTGTGTGAGGGTTGCTCGTCTGTGTGAATGACCCAAAAATTAGGGCCGCTGCGATCGCAGCGGCCCTAATCGGGAGCAGTTATTTGCCCCATAAATTGTCAGCAGTGACCTGGCGAACCCATTGCCATCACCATGACCTCCGCAACTTTCGTCTAGCCACAATCCTCAATCAAGCGATCGGGGCTAAACCTCGACAGTATTTACGCACCCGTTTTCTTACTGGATGTCTGAATATACAGAATCAGCAGAAAGACTGTGGGTACCAAGACGAACAAAATACTGGCAACAAACCCTAAGCTATTGACTTCCATGATTTAAAGCCTTATCTCTCCAGCACAACATCGACACGACTACAGTCTACGCCATCTTGATCGCCGGGTGAATTTCCCACCGATGCCCATAAGCCAAGACGGGTCGAGCACTGCCATGCCTGACAACCCTCAAGACTTTTTCGGCTTAGTCTGCACTGTAATCGGGCCATTCACTATCGTCTGGCAGGCCAACCGGCAGTTTTCGGGCCGCTTGCGGAGCTTGCGTTCTTCCACCTTGGTGCGAGGCGACACATTCTCGATACCCTCGACGATCTCAACAACGCAGGTGCCGCATTGCCCATACCCACCACAATTCGTCATTTTCCCCAAAAAGGTGTAGAGGTCAATGCCATTTTCCATCGCTTTGAATCGCAGATTTGCCCCATCTGCAGCGATGACCTCCTTACCTTCTTCAAGAAACTTAATAACCGCCATCAGTTTTCTCCTCAAGGAACTAAATCAGTCCAATCCGTTGACTTTCAACCGCTTATGAGGGCGGTGGCCAGGTTCAATTGTGTGCTGTTAGGGGCAAAATCGACTTAACTATCGCGAGCTTCATTGCGTGGGGATGTGGCACTGGTTACACTTCTTTATATCTTGCCTACAAGACTTATCATCAAGAGAGTCAACTGGCCAGCCAGAAAACTTTATTTTGACGTGATCCAAATTTTGGTCATCGTGTGAACAAGCTGCCTGTGCTCACTTTAGACGCTGCAGGGGGTGCAAGTCTGGTAGGCTGTCTATAATCGTGACTCTTAATAAATCTGCAAAAGAACTGTCGAAAAGTAAGAGGAGGAGAGTAGTCGATGGGACTGCACTGGTACCGAGTACATACGGTCGTATTGAACGAGCCCGGTCGTCTGCTCTCTGTCAACTTAATGCACACTGCATTAGTGGCGGGTTGGGCTGGCTCCATGGCCTTGTTTGAGTTAGCAACCTTTGATCCCAGCGATCCCGTTCTAAACCCCATGTGGCGTCAGGGGATGTTTGTCCTTCCCTTTATGTCGCGTCTCGGGGTTACCCAATCCTGGGGTGGCTGGAGCGTTACGGGCGAAGCGGCAACTAATCCCGGCTTCTGGAGTTTTGAAGGTGTGGCCGCTGCTCACATCGTTTTGTCAGGTCTGCTATTTCTAGCTGCTTGCTGGCACTGGGTCTATTGGGATCTAGATCTGTTCCGTGATCCGCGCACCGGCGAGCCGGCGCTCGATCTGCCTAAAATGTTTGGTATTCATCTGTTTCTTTCTGGCTTATTGTGCTTTGGCTTTGGAGCCTTCCACCTGACGGGGCTATGGGGCCCAGGCATGTGGATCTCTGATCCTTACGGAGTGACCGGGCACGTGCAAGGGGTTGCCCCAGAGTGGGGGCCAGATGGGTTTAATCCCTTCAACCCTGGCGGTATTGTGGCTCACCACATTGCGGCTGGCATCGTCGGTATCATCGCTGGCTTATTCCACTTAACAGTACGCCCACCCCAACGGCTTTATAAAGCACTACGGATGGGTAATATCGAGACGGTTTTGTCTAGCAGTATTGCCGCTGTTTTCTTTGCTGCCTTTGTGGTCGCAGGAACGATGTGGTACGGCAATGCAGCAACGCCGATTGAACTGTTTGGCCCCACTCGATATCAGTGGGACAGCAGTTATTTCCAAGAAGAAATTCAGCGTCGCGCACAATCTGAGATCGCCGCCGGTGCTTCTGCTGAAGAGGCCTATGCAACGATCCCTGAGAAGCTCGCCTTCTATGACTACGTCGGCAACAGTCCCTCTAAAGGGGGTTTGTTCCGTGTGGGGCCCATGAACGAAGGCGACGGCATTGCTCGGGGCTGGTTGGGACATCCTGTCTTTAAGGATGGCGAAGGTCGCGTTCTCAACGTACGTCGTTTGCCCAACTTCTTCGAAACCTTCCCTGTGGTGCTGACTGACAAAGATGGCATCGTGCGAGCTGACATTCCGTTCCGGCGGGCTGAATCAAAGTACAGCTTTGAGCAAACTGGCGTTACCGTGTCCTTCTTTGGCGGTGAGCTAGCGGGTAAGACCGTGACTGACCCAGCTCAGGTGAAGCGAATTGCCCGTAAGGCGCAACTCGGTGAACCGTTTGAGTTTGACCGTGAAACCCTTGAATCTGATGGGGTCTTCCGCACCAGTCCTCGGGGTTGGTTTACGTATGGTCATGCGGTGTTTGCGCTGCTCTTCTTCTTTGGACACATTTGGCACGGTTCTCGAACCCTCTACCGCGATGTGTTTGCCGGTATTGACCCCGAGCTTTCTGCCGAGCAGGTGGAATGGGGCTTCTTCCAGAAGGTGGGTGACCGTTCTAGCCGTAGCAAAGAGACTGTTTAACAGCCTTTGTTCATCACTGGTCATGATTTAAGGTGTCCGACTGTTGTCCCTTACCGCAAGGTGCTTAATGGTCGGACGCTTTATTATCAGGATCCCTTAGACTAAAAGTAACTTAGGTATAGTAGGAGGCTCTTTCAATGGAAGCCGTTGCTTACATTTTCATTTTTGCTTGTGTGATCGGAACTCTGTTCTTTGCGATCGCCTTCCGTGAACCCCCCAAGATTTCGAAAGACTAATGACACGATGGCGCTTGCTTCAGCAGGCGCGCTTTGTGAGTACGTGAATACGACTGAGCAGCGACGACTTGTTTTTATACGGGTCGTCGCTTCATTTTTCTAGATTTAGATACTATTGGTGAAGGCACATATCCTAAGACTGTTTTAAGTTGAAGGTGAATATCACATTCACTTAAAGCATTGAGGGCTTTGTTAAACCCGTTGAGTTCTACCGGAGACATTTAGCTGCATGCAGTGTCCCTTCTGCCAGCATCCCAATAACCGTGTGTTAGAGTCTCGTTCAGCCGAGAGCGGCAGAAGCATTCGACGCCGGCGCGAATGTCTAGAGTGCCAACGTCGATTCACCACCTATGAACGGATCGAATATGTCCCCATTACGGTGATTAAGCAAAGTGGCGATCGCGAGTCGTTCGATCGCTCCAAAGTGCTACGGGGGATCGTGCGCGCCTGCGAAAAGACAGGAGTGATGGCAAACACGCTAGAAGCGTTAGTAGATGATATTGAAGCCGATTTGCAGCAACGAGCGCGTCGCGAAATCGAAAGTACCGAGATCGGTGAAATCGTGCTCAAACGACTCAAAACGGTGAACGAGGTCGCCTACATTCGGTTTGCGTCTGTGTATCGGCAGTTTCAGGGCATTCAAGACTTTACAGAAACGCTCAACCACTTGAATTCTGAGACTCAGATCGAAACCTCTCCCGATACCACCGTCAATTCTCGACTCAACGCGATGATTTCGTAGCCACCGCCTGGCAGCGTCCTATATTCTTCAATCCTGAATGGGAGCGGTGAGATAGCGAACAGCGTTTTCAAGATCACGCTGCACGCCAGTCGGAGCGAACCCTTTGAGGTAAATCGAGCTGCGAATGCCACAGGTCAGCGCTAAGGTGGGCAACCCGACCGCCTGACCGGCACAGACATCCGCTTCTGTGTCCCCAATCATCCAGCTGTGGGTCGTGTCAACACCTAAAAGACTTTGGTCAGAGATCGCCGCTCTGAGCTGACCAATTTTGTGTTGGGTTCGATTGGCGTAGGCAATTTCGGCACTGTCAGGGCCATATATCTGACAAATGGCCGTCGCTAGGCCGTACTGATGCAAAAAGTCCAGAACTTGCGAGGCTTGCCTCAGCGTCACAATCACGACTCTGATTTGGCGGTCTTGTAGCGTGGCTAAGGCACTTCTGACCCCAGGCTGCAACAGGTCTTGATCCAGCAAGCTAGAGCAGTTGACCAACCGATCAACATGGGCGAGAAAAGCCTCAATTTGCGACCCCGACAAGCCCGACCAATCAGCAATGGTGGTGTCCGGCAGTCGGTTTTGTTTCATGTACCAAAACTGACCTTTGGTTAAGCGCCGCAGGGGCAGCGAGAGCCCCTGCGCAGTGTAGTCGACTTGTGTCGCGGCTAGGGCCAGCTGGTAAGTGTTGTAATAGCGATTGGAAACGTCGGCGATCGGGCCGTCAAAGTCGCAAAAAAGCGTACTGCCCGTCGGCAGCAGGCCGGATGGGCAAGCCCCTTTAGACAGTTGGAACGAAGATCGACTAATAACATCCTGCATAAGGCAAGTAACCTTAATTGTTATTACAGATTGCTGCAATGTATCTTAACCTTAGCAGTCCAGTCTCAAAAATGGTGTGAGTATTAGCAGGTCTCATATAGCTTTGGTTTATTGCTTATGCTGTTTTGATAAGCTAGCTATTACGACTTATGAGGAGCATCACGCTCAAGCCAGAGCGTTACTGGCCCATCATTATGAATATCCACCATCATTGCGGTGCCAAAGGTGCCTGTAATGATATTAAGCCCACTTTTGATAAGTTCAGTTACAAATTGCTCAAAAAGGGGCTCGGCTCTGTTAGGTGAGGCGGCTTGCGCAAACGAAGGTCGGCGACCTTTTCGGCAGTCACCATATAAAGTGAATTGACTGACCACAAGAATATCTCCGCCGATATCTTGCACGGAAGCAGCCCACCGATCTCCCGCCTCGTTCTCAAAGAGTCGCAAGCTCAGGCATTTTTTCGCCATCCATTCAATTTCAGCGATGGTGTCTGTGTCGGTGATGCCCACCAATAGGGTTAGACCTTGAGTGATTTCGCCTTTCAGCTGCCCTTCTACCGCCACGCGAGCATGACTGACCCGCTGCACTAAGACCCGCATACTTTATCAACGGCTCAGAGACGACTGGCTGCTGACCGTTTGGTAAGCCTGGCGAATTTTGTCAGCCATGGCGATGACTTCCGCTTCGTTGGGCTCAGCCTGGAGCGATCGATAAATCTGCAGCTCTAATCCCTGCAGTCCCAGTTCCTCATTACCAGCAAAACGAGGCTGCAGTACAAAATGAATATGATACGGCGGCTGATCAACCCAGGAGTTGATATAGATGCGCTCAGCTTTGAGGGCGACCTGCATGGCATAGGTCATCTGCTGTAAGAAAGGGCCAAGTGACGCAGCTTCATTAGGCGTCAGCTGCCAAAAGTTTTCTCGATGAGCGCGAGTTTTAACGATCACAGCTCCAGCCCCATGTTTACCCAAGCAGTGATCGGCTATCCACCAGGCATTTTCGGCGATGATGCCACCAGGCGCACTCAGCTCACCGCTCACCATTTGGCAAGCTAAGCAGCCAGGAATCGGCTGGTGACTATTGAGATAAGGGTTAGACATCTGAAAATCGCTGCAAGACGCCGTTAATACTATTGCCTGCTATATCAGTGACAGGACAATCTTACGATTTGTGGAAGCGAGCGCTACTCGATTACTCAAGGTCTGTTACAAAACGGCTGCTCCTTAACGGGTGTGGCGCTACCGCTTGAGCGATCGCTTCGATTCCTACCTTCTATCAATCAAACTGCCAGCTCGGCTCTAGGACTATGCAGTTTCAGTAACCGTCCTCTCACGGCGGCGCTAGCCAGACTGGTCAGCATCGTCTCCACAAGAAGTCGATGACTCCCAATCGCTCAATACCAGCTCCCTACATTGAAAGTTTCCTTATCAATGCAAGGTTGACGCTCGGCAGAGAACAGCTCCCTGGGCAGAGAGAACTTTCACACGCTATTTGCCGAATCCTTGAGCGCGGTTGCTAGACGGCAAACAAACACAACTCTCCAGTTGAGCCCGGAGTTTGTCGTGCTCAAGATTCTGGCCGATCAAAACAATTTGATTCTTGGGATTGCCTTTCCATTCATCGTCATCGAGCGAAAATCGCTTGCCGCTGAGATGGAAGATATGCCGCTTTGGACTTTCGTCAAACCACAAAATCCCCTTAGCTCGAAAAATATTCTCTGGCAGCGCGTTATCTAGAAAATGTTGAAACTTGCGAATTGCGAAGGGGCGATCGCTCTCAAATGAAAGGGAGGTGAATCCGTCGATGGCGAGATAATCGGAGTGGTGGTGCTCATGGCCATGATCGTGATCATGTTCGCAATGGTCATGATCGTGATCGCAGTTAGTATGATCTTCATGGTCATGCGCCTCATGATCATGGTGGTCATGATCGTGGTCGTGGTGGTCGTGTTCAGACTCGGGATCTTTGCCAAAGTATTGATCTGACTCGAACAAGCCCACACTCAAAATGAGCGGCAAGGGCACCTCTGACTTGGTCGTGCGCATGATGCGTGCGCCTTCTTTAACCTCACGAATCTTGACTTCCAGCAGATCGAGATCAGCTTCATTCACTAGATCCGCTTTATTCAGCAAGAGAATGTCGCCATAGGCAATCTGGTTGTAGGCAGCCTGACTGTTGAACAAATCAAGGCTGTAATTTTCCGCATCAACGACCGTCACGATAGAGTCGAGACGCGTCAGATCTCGCAGTTCGGTGCCTAAAAAGGTGAGCGCGATCGGTAACGGATCGGCAAGTCCCGTGGTTTCGACGACCAGGTAGTCAATCTTATCCTGCCGCTCTAAAACTTTATAGACAGCATCCATCAGGTCATTGTTAATTGTGCAGCAGATACAACCATTGCTCAACTCCACCATGTTGTCGTCGCTGCCTTCGGTGGTGATCAGCAGATCATTATCAATACCAATTTCGCCAAATTCGTTGACCAGCACCGCCGTCTTTAGGCCTTCTTGGTTGCTGAGAATATGATTCAGCAATGTCGTTTTGCCGCTACCTAAAAAGCCCGTAATGATGGTGACCGGCATGCCGTGCTTGGCGTCTTCCATGCCTTGAGTTTGATTAGAGGTAACCACTGAAGTCATAAGTCACTGCCAAAAATCGCGATAAGTTCCATCATAATGTTCTTTGCGAAAGGCGGTTCTGATGAAAAGGTGGAGTCCGTATCAACAGCTCTCGTTGAGCAGCCCTGATTTGTGGCGATCACCCCTCAAGTTCAGCTTTCTAGAACGCCGATGAGCTGAAACAACAATACCGTGGTGGCGATCGCCACCCCGGTATGCAAGGCTGAGTAAAATCAGCGGTGATTACATCAAGCCCATTTGAGAAAGGATGCCTTGCCCCGTCAGGTATTCAGTGGCGAGGCCAATGACAAAACCCAACATAGCGAGACGACCATTCCAAGTCTCAGCAAAGTTAACAAAACCGAACTTGTTTTCGCTTTCCATTGTGATTAATTCCTAAACGGTTAAAAGCCAAGTTAGCGCAACTGCTTGTTACATACCGTAACACAGCTAACGATGACGGTATTTTCTTTGGTCAAGATTTTTGGGCTCCACGCCCTTCACAGTTGTCTGCAAGGCCCCGAGACGCCGGGCAATTTGCCGAGGTGGCTTGGTCGTTAGGGCAAAATCTGCTCACATCCCTGGCGTTATTGCTGGCCCTATCGCTTATGGTCTAACTCCCACACACCATTCCAGTTGTTGGGAATCCCCTCCCTGAGTAAGTGCTGAATGCGCTGCTGATAGAGCTGTGCAGTTTTATCCTCGGGATGTTGGGTGCACACCGTATTGAAATGCTTAGCGGCAGTATCTAAATCCCGATTTGTATAGGCGGCAATACCGGCTTCAAACGCTGGCAGTGTCTCTAGCTTATGGCGGCGTCTTGTATCAGGCTCAGCGTCTAAAATCTCATAGATGGCAATTTCTCCAGTCCGCCCTTTGACAACGACTCGGTCTAAAAACCTGAGTTGGTAACGGTCACGGTCTTTCAATTGACGGCGCACGGTCTCCGAAATGATCAGCGCCGCACCATAAACTTTGGAGAGTCCCTCTAGTCGGGCAGCCAGATTAACCGTATCGGATATCGCATCGGGTTGCATCCGATCCGGTTCGCCAATCATGCCCGCCATCACTTTGCCGAAATGCAAGCCAATCCCGATTTCGATCGCAAAGGTGCTTTGTGACTGGGTATCAATCTGCTGATTGTGTTCTTGAACTTTTTGAAACTGGGCGATCGCGGAGTCGATGGCATGCTCGGCAGCATAGGGGAAAACGGCCATCATGCCATCCCCCATATATTTCACCACAAACCCATTGTGCGTTCTCACCAGCGGCGAAATGCCCTGCAGATAGGTGTTGATAAATTGGAACGTTTTTCGTACGCTCATCTGCTCGGCCATGTTGGTAAAGCCGCGAATATCAGAAAACATCACCGTCATCTCTCTGCTGACGTGGTCACCAAGTCTGACTTCAGTGACACTTTGCTTTTTCATGAACTTGAGATATTCCGGCGGAAAGAATCGCGAAAAGGCATTGCGCTGTTCTTCTAAATGCTCAAACGATTGTTGAATTTGCCCCGCCATCTGGTTCACTGAGTCCGCGAGTTCTCCCAATTCATCACTGCGATCAATCTCAACTCGCTGCTGCCAACGCCCAGCGGCGATTTCTTTGACGGCAGCGTTGAGTTTCAAGATCGGACTGGTGAGGCGTTGAGCGAGCAGCGTCCCCACGATCAGGGAGATCGCCAGCGCCAAACCACAAAGCACAATCGTAATTCGGTTGTTAAGTCGAATTTGCCCCATAAATTCGGATTCGGGCACCACCACCACAATCAGCCAGTCCAAACCAAACCCGTCGTTGAAGGGCAAGACTTCTAAAAACTGGCGTTGCCCATCGAGGGAAAATGTGAGCTGCTGACTCTGCTGAATGTTGCCAAAGGAACTGAAACGGTTGAGCAAATAGGTAGCAGATTCCTGAACTTGAGCATTTTGACTTTGGGTCGCAGCCAACAACTCGGGATCATCCTCAACCGTTGACATGAGCGGTTCATCCGTTGAGCTCGAAATCAAGTTGCCCTGGCGATCAATGACAAAGGCCTGCCCTGATTGACCAATTTCTAGCTGCTTCAAAAAAGTCCGAAACTCTTCTGGCAGCACCACATCTGCCGCACAGACACCCAACAGTTGACGACCGTTTCGGCTATAAACTGGCAGACTGGCCGTCACGTTGGGTAAGCCGGTGGTAAACGCGAGATAGACCTCCGTCCAAGTAGGGCCTTCGGTGCTGGTGGCCGCTTGAAACCAAGGCCGCACCCGCGCATCATACGTGGGCTCGGTCTGACCTAAAAAATGCTGTCGATAACCTCTCACATCTAAGCTGCTGTGCTGACGGAGAAAACTCGTGTCGGGATTGCTGTAAGACAGCTCTAACTGCCCCGTCTCAGGCGATCTTAAGATGCTAAAAAATTCTCCCGAGCGAGCACTGCCACAATACACAAAGGCGATCTTGGGATAGATTCTCATTTGCTGAAACAGCAAATGTTCCCCTTTGGTTGCTTGTTCAATATCCAAATCGCCGTTAGAAAACGCGGTTGCATTGAGGCGATTAATCGCATGGGGATCACCTAAGTAGCTTTCTAACTCACCCTCAATGCGGGCTGACACTTCACTCCGCAACTGTGAGGCTAAAACCTGCACTGCCTGTTGACCATTGCGAAAAGAAAGATAGCCCACTAAACCGACCGCCGCAAACAATTGCACCAAGACCGGTAACGTAAACGCCAAGTGCAACGAAGAATTACGAATTGCTGTCTGGGTACGTTGTCTCAAAACATCGAGACTGCGGTGCAGTTGTTTCACGGGCTAATATCAATGTTTACTGATGGCCGTCTGTCGTGATGAAGTGCCAGAGCAGTCGTGCAATCAACCTCAATCGCCTTTATATAAGGGCTTAGCCCATTGCCGACTTTCGTCAATACTAAACTGCCCAGTTCCCTCTGCGAATCTGCTGTCATTAAATTAATGTCAACA
>JBHJJI010000381.1:0-4952 GCA_050042805.1 Leptolyngbyaceae cyanobacterium | reverse complement strand
CTTAATAGCTGCCTGAGAAATCTGAGAAAGCCGCCATGATTGCCTGAGTGCGCGTGATGCCCATCACTAACTACCGCCACAGCCCTTGCCACGTCGTCGCCGATGCCGAGAGACTGAGTACTATTGAGCTACGCCACGCCTGATTCCATCGCTCGGTTTTGGCGCTGCACAGGCCACGGGGAAACGTTGGGGAGTGGGGAAATGGGGAGTGGGGGAGTCAGGTCTTTAGCGCTCTTTTGCCGGGTGACTGTTTTAGAGCCAAGCATATTTGAGATGGGTTGAGCGATCGCCATGAAACCGGGCAGCAAATACTATCCCCTATATCAGCGTTTGGCCGCAGCTGAGGCCGACCCGCTCACCCTCACGATTGACGACATTTCCGCCTTGGTTGGGGGAACATTACCCGAAACGGCCCGCACGCAGCGATCGTGGTGGAGTAACCGCAGCAAAGGGGCGCTGCAGGCCAACGCCTGGATCATGGCGGGCTATCACACCGAGGCGATCGACCTAGAACAACAAACGATCACGTTTAAGCGCTTTCAAGCTGAATACAAAATTCAACGGGTAAATGGCGGCATCAAATGGGATCAGGCCGCGATTCGCGCGTTGCGGAAACACATGCACCTGACGCAGTCGCAGTTTGCCGAAACACTGGGGGTACGTCGCCAAACTATCAGCGAATGGGAAAACGGCCTCTACGAGCCCGATCGCTCCACCACCAAACATCTCGGCTTAGTGGCCGAAAAGGAAGCCTTTGCCCCTGATCGTCAGCCACGATCTGAGAATGACGCTGACGAGGGACTGGCGTAACACCAAAGTCTCGCTAGGAAGAGCGTGGAGAAGTGACAGGGTAGGGCGTAGAGGGAAGCAACGGGGAAGAGATTAGGCCATTTTTATGTACCAAGCTCACAGCGATCGCAGTCGCAATTTCATCCTGGCTAAACCATCGCCCATGCCCCAAAGCACTCACTTACTCACCAAGTCTCAAACTCACCACCCCACAGTCTGCTCCCTCGCCCCCCTGCTCCCTCTACTCCTTTCGTTAGATATTGACAAATGTCCGGCAAGCGTGCGAAATTGAGCCCAGCGATCGCTCGTCCTTTATTGTCATTCAATCCATGTCCAACTCTGAGCCCGTTGCTTTTTCCGTCCCCGCTGCGCCCAACGACGACAGCATTCGCGTCATTGTGGTGGGCAGCGCGATCGCCGTCGATAACTTTATTGCCACCCAACATCGGTTAGGGTTTGCCGAAGTTTTGGCCTGGTCGCCACCGCTGCCCACGCCCCACGACCACCAAGTGATGCGAATCTTGACAAAACGCCTATCTTTACAAGCAGACCGGCGTTCTCCGTAAGACCGACTAAAATAGAACGCAGTTATTTAGTTGTGTGAATAATCCAGTGCTCAATCTGGAAACGCTCTTTCCCTTTTCCCTTGATTCCTTCCAAAAAGAGGCCGTTCAAGCGCTGAACGAGGACAAATCTGTGGTCGTCTGTGCCCCCACGGGCTCTGGCAAAACGTTGATTGGGGAATACGCGATCCATCGAGCCTTGAGCACTGGCAGGCGAGTTTTTTACACGACCCCCCTTAAAGCCCTTTCGAATCAAAAGCTACGCGACTTTCGCGAGCAGTTTGGGTTTGACAACGTCGGGTTGCTGACAGGCGACATCGCCATCAACCGCGATGCCGCCGTGGTGGTGATGACGACCGAAGTCTTTCGTAACATGCTCTACGGCACCCGCATCGGCGAAGTGGGCACCTCGCTGGTCGATGTCGAAGCCGTCGTGCTCGACGAATGTCACTACATGAACGATCGCCAGCGGGGCACCGTTTGGGAAGAGTCGATTGTGTATTGTCCGCCCGAGATTCAAATTTTGGGCCTCTCTGCCACGGTCGAAAACGGCGATCAGTTAACCGACTGGCTGTGTCAGGTGCATGGCCCCACGGAGCTGATTTATTCTGACTTTCGTCCCGTCCCGCTCAACTTACCCTACTGCCACAGCAAGGGCCTGTTTCCTTTGTTAGATGAGCAGCAGGGCAAAATCAATCCCCGGCTCAAACAGCGGCGACCCAAGGATTCTGCCCGGCGCGGCAAACGCGAGGGGTTATCGATTCCCTACGTGGTAGGGCAGCTGCAAGATCGGCAGATGCTGCCCGCCATTTACTTCATCTTTAGCCGTCGAGGCTGCGATCGCGCCGTGACGGGCATGGGTAACGTCTCCTTGGTGAATGAAGCAGAGGCCGCACTGCTCAAAGAGAAAATCGACGAGTTTTTAGGCTGGAACCCCGATGCCGGTCGCGCCGGACAGGTGGAGCCGCTCTATCGGGGGATTGCGGCGCACCACGCGGGTATTTTGCCCGCCTGGAAAGGTCTGGTGGAAGAACTGTTTCAGCTGGGGCTGATTAAAGTCGTGTTTGCGACCGAAACCCTGGCGGCAGGCATTAACATGCCTGCCCGCACCACCGTGATTTCGAGCCTGTCAAAGCGGACGGATAGCGGCCACCGGCTACTGATGGCCTCAGAGTTTTTGCAAATGTCAGGCCGGGCGGGGCGACGCGGCATGGATGAACTGGGCCATGTCGTCACTGTGGAGTCACCCTTTGAAGGTGCTAAGGAAGCCGCTCATCTCGCCACGGTTGGCCCCGATCCCTTAGTGAGCCAGTTCACGCCCAGCTATGGCATGGTGCTCAACCTGCTGCAGCGCCACACGTTGGAAGAAGCACGCACTCTGATTGAACGCAGCTTTGGCCAGTATTTGGCGAACTTGCGCCTGGCCCCCCAACAGCAGGCGATCGCTAGCTTGGAAGCGGAAATTGAGCATGTCCGCGCTCAGGTCGAAGCTTTTGATGAAGCGGTATTCGCCGATTATGAAAAGCTGCGGGAGCGCCTACGCGAAGAAAAGCGCCTGCTCAAAACCCTGCAGCAGCAGGCGGCAGAGGTTTTGCTGGGCGACATGGGGCCAGCCCTGGCTTTTGCGATCGCGGGCACAACCCTCTCACTCAAAGGCAAGCATGTGCCGGTGGCCGCACCTTTGCCCGCCGTATTGGTAAGCAAAGTACCGGGCTCGGGCCAGTTTCCCTATCTGATTTGTTTGACCCGCGACAACCGCTGGTATGTCGTTTCCACCAGTGATGTGGTCGGGCTCCATGCCGAATACACCCGCATTGCGGATGTGGATCACCTGGTGCCGCCTGCCGACATGCCCCACAAACCCGGCCAGCACCGCAAAGGCACGGATCTGACGGCAGCAACAGCGATCCAAATTCCGCAACCGCCGCCGCTGGAAGAAATCGCTCCCGAAGTCAAAGATCAGCTCGAACGCACCCGCTCTGTCGAAGCGCTGATCGATAATCACTCCGCTCGCGACTACGGCAATCCGAAGAAAATGCTGAAGCAGTTCCGCCGCATTCAGCGCTTAGAGGAAGAGCTGCGGGATCGCCAATTGTCGCTGGCGAACTCTAGCGATCGCTACTGGCAAGAGTTTGTCAGCATCATGGCTGTGCTCGAACATTTTGGCTGTGTCGCAGAAGGCAAGCCGACGCCACTGGGCGAAACCGCCGCCGCCATTCGGGGTGACAACGAGATCTGGCTGGGCCAGGCCCTGGCCTCGGGCAAGTTTGACCGGCTCACCCCGCCGCAGCTCGCCGCCGCCTGTGCCGCCCTCGTTACCGAAAGCACTCGCCCCGATACCTGGGTCGATTACGATCATTCGTCGCCGGTCGATATTGCCCTGAGTGATTTACGTCAGCTGCGCCGCGAACTGTTTCAGCAGCAGCGTCGTCAAGAAATCATGTTTCCGATCTGGCTAGAGTATGACCTGATTGGCTTGGTCGAGCGCTGGGTCGAAATGGGCAAGACGTCTGAAACCGCTGACCCCATCGGCTTTGGCAGCAGTAACAAAACGGGCGATCGCAGCGACTGGACAGAACTCTGCAGCAATACCAGCTTAGATGAAGGCGACATCGTGCGAGTGCTGCGGCGCACCCTCGATTTTCTGTCTCAGATTCCCCACGTGCCTCACATCGCCGATCAGCTGCGATCGAATGCTCGCCAAGCCTGCGACTGGATGAACCGTTTCCCCGTCAACGAAAACTAGGTCATCATCAGGCCGATCAGAGCCCCGGTTTGTGGCCGTGACTTATCCCCGTTTCCTGATTTCTCAGTAGAAACCGGGGAGCGGGGGATGAGTAGCCCATCACGAGATCGCGACGCCCAACCATGAACATGGGGGGCCCGTGCAGTTCTGGAAAGGTGGTTTAGAAGACTCTCTGACAGGGTATTGGCACGATTGATGGGACGTCGATCTGCCCAACACAGCATTTATTTTTAGGGCGACTGTCTCACATTGGGTAAGCCCATTGAACGCCTAGTGAGTCAATGGCGCGATCGCTGGCGGGTCTAATCGACTCATACGGATTGTTATAAGTCACAAAGAATACTTTTCAGATCCTGACGGGCCTCTTAAAATGCGGCCATTCTCATATCTGCAATATCCATACGCATTGTTTTTTTATGACAAGCATCACCGACCCTTCACCGGTTCCTTCTGGTAAATCAACTGAGGATTTCCCCCTCAGTCCAGTGCCCGAAACTGCACGGAAATCGATGATTTCGCTCGCGCCCATTTTGGCGGGCTTTACTCTCTACTCTGGCACGCTCTTTGCGGGCGGATTGGTCGGGCCTTCCTTTCAATTCTGGCCCGACCTCGTCGGCTTAATCCTGCTGAGTAACTTGATTTTGGGCCTGTATGCGGCCTTTTTGGGGTTCATCGCCGGGAATACGGGACTCACCACCGTACTGATGGCGCGCTTTAGCTTTGGCAGCGTCGGCTCTCGCTGGGTCGATTTCATCCTCGGCTTTACACAAATTGGCTGGTATGCCTGGGGGTCAGCGTTGATGGCCCAGCTGCTCAACAGCTTAGCCGGAGTCCCTGAGTCTTGGAACTGGTTG
>JBHJJI010000380.1:0-6614 GCA_050042805.1 Leptolyngbyaceae cyanobacterium | reverse complement strand
TTGCGCGGTCATGACGCTGGCCTATCCGGCTGTGTTTTATGCGCCACCCCTGGTTGGCAAGCTAGGCAGTGCCCCTTATTTTGCCGATCCGGTTAGCTTGCCGCTATACGGCCATACGTCTCGCTGCTGGTTGGCGAATGCGCACTTCTATCTGGCCTTTTTCTGTTTGCAAGGGCATTTGTGGCATGCCGTGCGGGCCATTGGGTGTGATTTTCGTCGCGGCGAACAGGCCCTTAACGCGATGGAGTCGTAATCCACAATTCGTTCTTGGGGACACCTGTGTGTTCAACCTAACTACCTGAAGTCTGTGTCCCCTTTTCTGTTCTTTGGATCTGGATATTGGTGATGAACTGTCCCTGCTGTGCGGATGAATTGCTGCGACATATGGCTCAATCGGGCCTGTATTGGTTTTGCCCCACCTGTCGCCAAGCGATGCCGCCAGGCCAAGCCATGGGGGCAGTTCACCGCACCCACCGCGATCGCCGCGATCGTTCGCATTGTTGAAATTTTGAGGATTGTGATGAGTAAGATGGCGCTCTTTTTTGGCACTCAGACGGGTAACACGGAAACCATCGCCGGGCTGATTCAACAGCAGTTAGGCGGCGCAGCGGTCGTCCCGCTCTATGATGTGGCCGATGCCAGTGCTAGTGATTTTGCCGACTACGACTGTCTGATTATTGGCTGTCCCACTTGGAATATTGGCGAACTTCAAGCCGACTGGGAGGGTCTCTACGATGACCTAGACGACGTGGATTTTAGCGGCAAAAAAGTTGCCTACTTTGGAGTCGGCGATCAGGTGGGCTATGCCGACAACTTTCAAGATGCGATGGGAATCTTGGAGGAAAAAATCGCGGCGTTAGGCGGACAAACCGTTGGCTATTGGCCCGTTGAGGGCTACGACTTCACTGACTCCAAAGCCCTGCGGAACGGTAAATTTGTCGGGTTAGCACTGGATGAAGACAACCAATCGGAACTGACGGCCAGTCGGATCGAGACTTGGGCCACTCAATTGAAATCAGCGTTTGGCCTTTAAATATCGCGATCGCCCAGTCTCTGAACGCATCGTCCTATGGCGTTGGCCAGCGGTCATAGGACTGGATGTTTCCCTTCAGAATTATTGCAGGACAGGTGTTATGACCCATGAAAATTTGACCGCAGCGACGCCAACCGCTCTTTGGCTCAGCGTGAATCCCAGTTTCCGGCGCTTAGAGCAGCCCCTACTGGTTCAGTTAGACGAGGCTGTGAACATTGCCCATTGGGGCTATCAGCAAACGCCTGATGAACCTAGTTCTTTAGATGTGGCTGTAACGCTGCTCCATGACTATGTGAAGGGGGGCGATCGCCCGCTGCATCTCATCGGTCACGGGACGGGTGGCCTGGTGGGCTTGCTCTATGCCCGACGGTTTCCCCATCGGGTCAAGTCGCTCACGCTGTTGGGCGTTGGCGTTCACCCCACGGTGGATTGGAAGTCTCACTACTATACGCAGCTAGACTTGCTGCCCTGCAGTCGCCGCCGGATCTTGGCTCAAACTGCCCGCAGTTTGTTTGGGCCGCAGTGTCAGCAGTGCGTCGGCGGCTGGATTCAACTGCTAGAGCGTGACCTAATCAGTTCGCTGTCGCTGCATTCTCTCTTAAGCCGCTTCAGTTTATTTCCTGCCGGTGTTTCCGTGCCGCTGCTGGTGTGTGGTGGGCAAATCGATACTGTGGTCGATCCGGTGCAGCTGCAGGGCTGGCAACCCTGGCTCAAGCCAGGCGATCGCCTCTGGCTCTGCCCTGACGGCCGGCATTTCTTTCACGCCACGCATCCGCAACTTTGCAGTGAGCAAATTCTCGACTTTTGGCAATGGCTGGAATTGCCTGACCCGGTGGCGATCTCGCCCGCTACTGCCCGCCTAACGCATTGAGGATGCTGGCCGATGCTCGACTTCCCCTCTGTTAGCCGCCCCCTGCTGCCGCTGTTGATGCCCGTCGCGATTTGGGGTGGCTTGGTGCTGTTCATCACATCCGGATTATTCGCGCTGGATGATGGCCTCAAACAGTTGCAGCGGCTTCATCAAGTCCCCTGCGATCGCTGCCGTTATCACACCGGTAACGCTTACCTACGCTGTACCCTTCAGCCGCTATCGGCCTTTTCGGAAAATGCTATTGGCTGCCCAGACTATGAACCGCAGGGTCCACCCGACCGGGTATCGGTCACCCCCTGGATTTCAGTTGATGCCCACGACCGGCGACTCAAACGCTGCTTTTGGGCGCATCCAGCCGTCGCGATCGCCCGCAACCCCTCATTGACCGCCCCCAACCATGACCGATAGATTCCGTCAGTTACAGCCACTTTCAAGGATTCAGGCCGTCTCGACTGAGCCTGCATCGGCGACGAAATCCCAGTCCTTTCGGCGCAAGCATCTGCTGCCCGCCCTGCCCGATCAGGTTTGGCAGATCGACCACGGAATTGTGCGAACCCTCACCTGGAATCCTCAAGGCCATGTGACCACCCTGAGTATTTGGGGGCGCGGCGGCATCGTCGGCTTACCCCTCACGCGCCAACAGCCCTATCAGATGGAATGTTTGACAACGGTTAGAGCGAGTACAACCCTAATGGGCAGTCATAGTCGCTTTTGGCAAAGCACGTTGCTCAATCATCTCTGGCAGCAAGAAGAACTGCTACGCATTGTGCATCAACCTTCCGTGCGAGAACAACTGACCCAGCTGCTGCGCTGGCTGGCCGATCGCTTTGGTCGCCCCGTGCCTCAAGGGCAACTGCTAGAGTCGATGCTGACCCATCAGCAGATGGCCGAAATTTTGGGCACCAGCCGAGTGACCGTGACTCGCTTACTCACTCAATTAGAGCAGGAGGGACAATTGATCAAATTCAATAAGTCCGTAGGCCAGTGGACGGGCAATGCTCCCTTTGCCTTTTCGTGTCGGGCGCTTTTATTAGTGCCGCATGCTTGAGGGAAGCCGCTGCTCCAGGCGACGGATCATCGCGATCGCCAGCGCCCCTTATTGCCGATAGGCTGTCACAAATCGCTCGATCCCGGCATAGTCGTTGGTGGCTTGGCCATCGGTATAGGCTTGAGATTCCCGCAGTAAATGGATGACCGCAGGGGCTTGTCCGGCCATGAGCTCCACTCCCCAAAGGCCGCCGGGTTGCAAATAGCGCGGCGCGGTGGCGACCAAGTGCCGCACGGCAGCCAACCCGTCTGGGCCGCCGTCTAAAGCCAGGTGGGGCTCATGTTGCGCCACTTCGGGGTCAAGGGTGGGCACGATCGCGCTAGGAATGTAGGGCGGATTTGAAACGATCCCGGCGAGCTGACCAGCCCAAGCGGTCAGCGGCTCGAACCACGATCCCTGCAAAAACTGAATGCGATCGCCCAGGCCATTTGCCACTGCATTTTGGCGGGCGATCGCCAGCGCTGCATCACTCACATCCACTGCCAAAATGTGCGCCTGGGGCAGGGCTGCCGCTAACCCAAGGGCGATCGCCCCGCTGCCGGTGCCCAGATCAACCCAGGTACCCTGCTGCAGCCTGGCTGCCTGCGGGCTTTGGTTGATTAGCGCCACCACGATATCGATGATCAGTTCAGTTTCCGGCCGGGGAATCAGGACGGCCGGGGAGACCCGCAGCGTGAAGTTGCGCCAGACCGTTGTGCCCACCAGTTGCTGAATGGGGGCGCGATCGCTGACTCGCTTTTGCCACAGCGCTTCCAAGTCAGGCAACTCAATTGCAGCGGGAATGGCCGGTTGCTGCGCCAAGCTGCCTAGCCGCAACGCCAGGGTTCCCACCTGACACAGACCCTGCAGCAGCCAGTCCACTTCAGCTGGATCGATATGAGCCTCTTGGGCCTGGGCGATGGCCTGCGATCGCCATGTCCACAGGTCTGCTCCCGAAATTGTGTAAGCAAATTCGACCATAGTGATTCAACGGGAAGACGATTGCCCGGTGTGGCACTCCGGGTGGATGAATCTGCCAGTGCTGGACTGTGGCCCCTATCGGTTCTGCGATTGGCTGTCTAGGAAAGGCTCACCCGACCGTCAGAAACTCTCACCATCGGCTGCACTAGAACTCCACAGCAGAAGTAGAATCACCCTTCCCGTTTCTGCCCCCTTACCCTGCGGCTTCCGAGCCATCGGCAATCATTGAGGCAGGAGCACCGCCGCTGAATTAGAGCACACGCAAGACACTGGGCACGCTCCGAATACTGGCCGACGCACGCAACTCATCTAGCGCCGTTTGAAAATTGTGTTCCGACACCTCATGAGTCACCACCACAATTTCACCAATACCGTCGTGCAAGTCAATTTGCACCACCGATTCAATGCTGACTTCGTGGTTGCCAAAGCATAGCCCCACCTGGCCAATTACCCCTGGCTGATCTTCCGCCAACAGCCGCACATAAAAGCGACTGACGATATCGGTCATGGGGCTAACCTGGCAATAGTGCTGGTGAGTGCAGGCTAGTAACGGATTTTGAGGCTCTGCCTGAGCGGCCACGCTTTGCGATTTCAGAGTGGCGGCAATATTCAAAATATCCGAGGCGACAGCACTCGCGGTAGGGCCTTCGCCTGCTCCCGGCCCAAAGAACATGACTTGGCCAATCGGATCGCCCTCCACCAGGATGGCGTTGTAGACACCGTTGACGCTGGCCAGGGGATGGTGATCAGGCACCAGCGTGGGATGCACCCGCAACTGCAGCTGATCGAGTGCTTCGTTAGACGTGGGACAGATATCGCGGCGGGCGATCGCCAGCAGTTTAATCACAAATCCCAAGCGCTCCGCATAGGCAATATCTGCCGCACTCACGTGGCGAATGCCTTCGCAATAAACGTCAGAGAGCTTGATGCGGCCCCCAAAGGCTAGCGAGGCCAAAATGGCAATCTTATCGGCGGCATCCAGCCCATCCACGTCGGCAGTGGGGTCAGCCTCGGCATAGCCTAGCTTTTGAGCGTCTTTTAGAATCGGTTCAAAGTCGCCCCCTTCTTCCTGCATCCGGGTGAGGATGTAGTTCGTCGTGCCATTCACAATGCCCGTCACCGCCTGGATACGGTTGACCCCCAGTGCCTGTTTCAGCGGCTGAATGACGGGAATGCCCCCTGCGACCGCCGCTTCCAACAGCACGTAGACGCCCGCTTCATTCGCCGCCGTAAAAATTTCGTCGCCATAGCGAGCGATCACCGCTTTGTTAGCCGTAACCACATGCTTGCCTTGGTGAATCGCTTTTAGAATCAGCGATCGCGCTGGTTCTAAGCCTCCGATCAGTTCCACCACGACATCAATGTCAGGGTCGGTCACGATGGCTTCTAGATCAGTGGTAAATCGGTCGGCAGCAATCTCAATGTCACGGGGTTTGGTGAGCGATCGTACCCCCACCCGAGTTACCTCGATTTCACTCACCAGCGGATGTCGCCCTGTGGGATCTAGCAAAATTTTTGCTGTCCCAGTGCCGACTGTCCCCAATCCCAACAGACCTACTTTAACCGCCACCTTTGCCTCTACCTTTTGTCCGCTTCCTACTAATGGTAGGGGATGTCTGACGCCAAACAAAAACCGGAGAGGGGTTAAGTCCTCTCCGGTCGCCATAACCCTCAATAAGGGTTGTCAAAAAAGTGCCCTCGCCAGCGTCTAGTAGGTTTCTACGTGCCAGCGATGTTCTTTCTTCATTTGCTTACGGAAGTCGTCCCAGCTGACGCCGTTCTTTTCTGCTTCCGCAGAGAGCGCTGCGTCAATGCCGTCTTCCATCCCCTTCAGACCGCACATATAGGTGTGAGTTTTCGGGTCTTGCACCAGTTCCCAAATCTTGGCGGCATTCTCAGCCACCCGATGCTGAATATACATCTTGCCGCCCTCGGCATTTTGCTGCTCACGACTGATGGCATAGGTCAGCTCAAAGTTATCCGGGTACTTTGCCTGAATTTCCTCTAGCTCTTCCTTATAGAGAATGTTGGCGCTATAGGGTACGCCAAAGATCAGCCAAGCTTTCCCTTTGAACTGATAGTCGGGGTTCGCTTCCCGCTCAATATCCTTAAACATGCGCCACAGATACGCCCGGAAGGGGGCAATACCGGTGCCAGTCGCCAGCATGATAATGGTGGCATCCTCATCATCCGGCAGCAGCATTTCCTTGCCGACGGGGCCCGTGACCTTCACATCAGCACCAGGCTCATTGAGACAGAGGTAGAAGAACAGGTACCGTAAACCGTTTCGCCAGTCTCGGGAGCTTTATATTCCAGCTCTCTGACACAGAGAGAGACGGTCTTGTCATTCATGTCATCCCCATGCTGCGTCGAGGCAATGGAGTACAAACGCAGCTTATGGGGCTTACCCTTGTCATCCGTACCGGCTGGGATAATGCCCGCACTCTGGCCTTCGAGGTAGCGGTAATCTCCCTCCGAGAGGTCAATTTTGATGTGCTGAACGATCGCGGACCCGCCTTCAGCAACGAACGGCTCATTCGAAATGACCTTACCGATGAAAGGGGCCTTCGGTTTGTAAAGGTTGACGGGGATATCTTTTTTTGCCTTGGGCGTCGCTTGAGTCAGAGACTTACCTGTGTCTTGCTTTGCGGGCGCTGCAGGTGGTCTCTGTCCATTGGATGCGCTTACCGGATGGATGCTCA
>JBHJJI010000379.1:0-15505 GCA_050042805.1 Leptolyngbyaceae cyanobacterium | reverse complement strand
GACGGTGTCCGATGGCGATGCGTCCATTGTGGTTACGGATGATAGTGATTATGGCGTTACTTTTACTGCCGAGAATGTTCTACCGGTCGTGGTGGGCGGCGACTTTGTGGTTAAAGAAGGCGAGTCTACCCTGATCAACGACGCGGTACTGAGCGCCACCGATGAAGAAACGGCGCTCGAAGATTTGGTCTACACGGTGGCGATCGCCAACACCGACCCCGAGCAGCCCGACGGCTTTGAAATCGACGGCGTGCTGCAAACCACTGAGGAAGTGACCTTTACCCAAGCTCAGGTGAACGCTGGTTTGGTGACCTTTGTGCAGGGAGGCTCTAGCTTTGACCCCCAACTGACGGTCACCTTGACGGATACCGAGGTCGCGGGTGTCACTAACGAGATACCTGTACTGCTGGAGCCGGACTTTACAGACGATAATGATCCGCTGAGGCTGCAGGCCTTGTCATTCACCCTGGTCGAAGGAGATACACTTCCTGTCACGACTGAGGTGCTATCGGTCATCGACGAAGAAACGCTTGACCCAGCGGCGATTCTCTACACCGTCGATGTTGTGACCGGTGGCAGCTTTATCACGGTGGCCGATGGCCAGCCAGCCCTTAGCTTTACTCAAGCGGATATTGATGCGGGCACGATCATTGCCTTTGCATCAGACGGTGGCAATGACGCGCCGACCTTTAGCCTGACAGTGACTGCCGATGGCGAAGAGCCGCTCTCCATTACGGATCAGGATCTTGACGGGGTGGCCTTTACCCCCACCAACGATGTGCCGATATTGGGGCCTAGCACCATTACAGTCGGTGAAGGTGAGCGGGTGGTCATTACCGAGGCTGAGCTGAGCACCACCGATGAAGTAGGAGAAACTGCGCCCGAAGATTTGCGCTACACGATCTTGCTTGAAAGCACGGATACCACACAACTTGACGGCTTTGAAGTCGATGGCGTGCTGCAGACCACTCCTGGCACCCCTGTGACCTTTACCCAAGCGCAGGTCAACGATGGCCAGGTGGCCTTTGTCGCGGGGGGAGCTAACTCTGCTCCAACGATCATTAGCGCCACCGTCACCGATACGGCAGTTGTGGAAGCCGGTGAGGTCAATGTGGTGGATGTGCCACTGGTGATCGACTTAAACCGCGACAACGACCCCCTACAAGTGGTCACCAACCTGCTAGAAATCAGTGAAGGTGAAACGCTCACCCTGGATGCCGATAATCTGTTCACCCAGGATGAAGAAACCCCCCCCGAAGAGCTGGTCTACACCATTGATGAGGTGCTCAACGGCAGCTTTCAACGCATTGACGTCGATTTAGGCACAGTGATTGGCCCCATTGCCGTGGGTGAAACCTTCACTCAGGCTGATATCGATGGCGGCACCATTCAGTTTGTCCATGATGGGGGCGAAGAGGCCCCGAGCTACACTTTGACAGTGGTTGACACGCCGTTGGTCATGGATGGCCCCACCAACAGTGAACAGATTGTGGCGTTTATCCCCGAGGGCGGGTTCACCAACGTTAACGACGATCCCACTTTAGATCTCAACGCCCTGACCATTGACGAAGGGGGTGAGGTCACCTTCTCTGCCGAAGAGAATCTGGCAGCTAGCGACCCCGACAGCACGCTGAGCCAGCTGCGCTTTGAGATCTCTGCCGTGCCCGGCGGCACCTTCTTCCTCAATGGCACAGAACTGGTAGACGGCGTCACCTTTACCAGCGCCGCGATCGCCTTTAAAGAACTGACCTTTGAAGACGATGGCGACGAAATTGCCCCTACGTACTCGGTGACCGTACGCGACCCCGAAGGCGGCAGTAGCGAACCGACCCCGGCTACCGTCATTCTGAATCCCATCAATGACCCACCGGTCATTACGGATAACACCTTCACGTTTACTGAGGGGGGCCGCCTAACGCTTAATGATTCGGCTAGCATGGTCGTCAATCTGCAGGCTAGCGATGATGAATCCGCCTCCGACGCTGATTTGACCTATTTCATCAGCAACGTTGAGGGCGGCGAATTCTTTGACTTCAACGCTAACCCAGTGGCTGAGTTTACTCAAGCCGAGCTGAATAACGGCGACATCAACTTCTTGCATGATGGCAGTGAGACCCAGCCCTCCTTCGATATCACCGTTAAGGATCTTGACGGGGGCGAAGTGACTGTCGCGGCTAACGTCGATGACCTGATTCCCGTGAACGATGCGCCGGTGCTTGGGGAGCCAACGCTGACGGTGACGGAAGGGGCCACCATTACCCTGACCACTGATGACCTATCGGCGACTGATGACGACAACCCAGCTGACGAGCTAGTCTTCACCATCACCGATCTCGTCGGCGGTGAGTTTATTTCGCTCGCTCCCGATGCCGTCAATCCGGTCACCAGCTTCACCCAAGGGGAAGTCGCTGCGGGGCAAATTCAGTTTGTCGACGACGGCGATGAGACGCCCCCCCAATTCAGCGTGAGCGTCGGTGATGGTGAGTTGACCACAGAGGCAGTACCGGTCACCATTACCGAGTTCATCAATGTCAACGATCCGCCCGTCGCCGTCGATGATGCGGGCGACGACTTCAGTACTCCTGCCGATACCATTCTCACCACCGCGAGCGTCATCGCTAACGATACCGATGAAGACGGCGATGCCCTGACCGTCACCCAAATTGCCGGACAAGCGGTGGGAGCGGGTGCCGTGACCCTAGAGTCAGGTGCTCTGGTCACCGCTTTGGCCGATGGCACACTGACCTATGACCCCAACGGTCAATTTGTCGGTTTGGCCCAGGGTGAAACCGAGGAGGACAGTTTCACCTATGTCGTCAGTGACGGCAATGGCGGCACTGATACGGCTACCGTCACAGTGGAAATTGCGGGCGTCAATGATCCGCCTGATGCCGTGGATGATGGGGGCGAAGGCAGCGAAGGCTTTGTCACCGATGACAATCAAGACCTCACAACGCCAGTGCTCACCCTGAATGACACTGACCCCGATAACGATACGCTCACGGTGACTGCGATTAACGGCAACGCGGTTGCTCCCAACGGGTCAGTAACGCTAGATAACAGCGCGATCGTCACCCTCAACGATGACAATTCGGTCACCTATACGCCTTCTCCAGACGATCAATCACTAGCGGTTGGTGAAATCCGCGACGAAGAATTTACCTATACGATCAGCGACGGCAAGGGTGGTGAGGATACGGCAATGGTGACCATCCTAGTGAATGGAGCGAACGAAGCCCCAGTAGCGACGGATGATCTTGATCCGGGCTTTGCCACGACCGAAGGGACTGCGATCGCCCTCGATGTGCTGGCTAACGATACCGATATCGACACCGTTGATGTGTTGACTATCGAAAGCGTCGATACCACGGGCATCACTGGCGAGGTCATTAACAACGGTGGTGACCTCACCTATATCCCAGCGTTAGTGCTCAAAGGGGGCGAAGTCCGGGAGGAACTCTTTACCTACACCGTTAGCGATGGCAATGGTGGTACTAGCACGGCTTCTGTCAAAGTCACCGTTACGGGTGTCAACGACGCGCCGATCGTTGGGAATGACAGCGGTAGCGGTTTCACCACCAACGAAACAACCGCCTTTGTCACCGCTAACGTCCTCGCGAACGACAGCGACCCCGAAGGCGGCGCTGTGACGCTGACCAGTTTCGATACCAGCGGTACTCAGGGGGTGGTCACCAGCAATGGTGATGGCACCTTCATCTATGATCCAAATGGTGCGTTCAACACGCTGCCGCAAGGGCGGACGGCGGCCGATAGCTTTAGCTACACGGTGCAAGATGATGAGGGTCTGACCACAACGGGCACCGTCACCATTGGCATCAATGGCCAGTTGAGCGAATTCTATGACTTTGAGCGCTTTGTAACAGAACAGAATCCGGCGGCGGTGGCTCCGGCAGACACAATTGGCGGCCTGCCCCTGGCTCAGCTCTACGACGAAAGCTTCTACCTCAGTCAAAACCCAGATGTGGCCAGTGCAGTCGCTGCCGGAGAGTTGTCGTCAGGCTATCAACACTTTGTCACTGCTGGTATTAACGAAGGTCGCAACCCCAGCGTGTTGTATAACGAAGCCTTCTATTTGAGCGCTAATCTGGATATTGCCGCAGCGGTGAATGCGGGGGGGGTCGCCAGCGGCCTCGCGCACTTCCTCAACAGCGGCCATATTGAGGGACGTGATCCGAGTGCGCTGTTTGACCAGAGCGATTATTTGGCGGCCAACCCTGACGTCGCCAACGCCGTGGCAAGTGGCGTGTTTGAAAGTGCCTTTGACCACTACATTACCGCAGGAGCCGAAGAGAGCCGGTCGCCTAGCCTATCGTTGTATAACGACGGTTTCTATCTCAGCAACAACCCCGATATTGCTGCAGGCGTCGCCAACGGTACCATCAGCAGTGGCTATGACCATTTCATTGCGTTGGGCCAAACGGAAAATCGCGCCCCCAGTTCGCTTTACAACGAAGCGAGCTATCTGGCGCTCAACCCCGACGTGGCGGATGCCGTGAGTGCCGGAACTTTCGTCAGCGGCTTCCAGCACTATGAGAGTACCGGTCGTTTTGAAGGTCGCTTTGTGTTCTAAGCCAATGGGCTCACTGCCGCTGGCGGTGAACGGCAGAACCTGACGGCAACGTTGCCCGACTCATCGTCATACTGGTGGTGAGTCGGGCAACGTTGGCCAGTGCAGGCTGGGTTTGACGACGATGGCGCCACGGCAGATGGTTGGCACAAGCCAGATCTGAGGCGGAGAATCGTCGCGGGTCATTGGCGTTGCGATGCTGGTTGTGTCAGAGTGCTTGCCTGCGCGATCTCCCGATTCGACTTCAGTGACTCAAGGCGATGATTGAGAAAATCGCCGCCACAGTGCCGGGGGTGGCGTCAAAAATTCATAGGCTCCAGCAGCGCTATCAGCGGCGGCAGTGAGCACAATATCAAAAGACACCGAAACCCGGATTTCCTCTGAATGGTTGAGCGTTACCCCATGCCGTTGTTTCGCGGGGAACAGAATCAGTCGACCTTCGACCGGAGAGTATAGTGCTTGGTCTTGGTTGAGCGGCGTCCATGTGGCTATGATGTCCGTGTTTTCGCTACCCAGCCCGGGGCTGACCTCATTCATCCGCACATCGTCGATAAACGCGAGACAGCCCGATAGGTCGGTGCCTGACTCCGGTACAGAGATATAGTAAACCGCACTCACGTGGGCCGTATTGTGCTGGTGGATGCCGACTTCTTGCTGGTGGCGAGAGACGACGGGCCAGGCCCGCTGAATGTACAGCTCGACCTTTGTCAGATCAATCCCTAATTGAGTGAGATATTGCTGTACATGGATTTCGACCTGCGCTACCAGCCAGCTAAAGCGTGGGTCAGTGTGGATCTGGTGCACCCCATGCAGATCACCCGTCCAGGCCATTTCGGGTACGTTGCGCGGCGAGATCGCGGCGGCTTCTAACTGCAGAACAGCGGCTAAGAGGCTCTCTTTGTGCTGGGCGGCATCGGGTAGGTCTTCGTAGTAAACCGCGAGGGGAAACCAGGTATCAACGGTCATGAAAACGTCATCCTCAGGGAGTTCGAAAGCAGGACGAAAGGAGCTTTGCTGAGTCAGGTCAAGCAGATCTCGTCAGCGGCGGTGCAAATCTTACGATGGATATTCAGGGAGCCAGGGAGCTTGGCATGGCCGACCGGTACTAGGTGTCGGGAGCTGGCTGATCGGGAGTGCTGTTGGGTGGTTTGGGGCCATCTTGATAAGCGGCTTCAATCTCCTCAACCTGCGCTTCGAGCTGCCGCAAGAGCTGAATCAGCGTAGGCAGAATTTCCGTCTGAATTGGCCTGGCATCAATGGAATTACGGGCGCGATCGCGGATCTCGTTGAGTCGGGTTTGCAACATTTGGGCCGCATCCAGAGCGTCACGTCCCAGCCGATCAATTTGTTGTTGCTAATAAAAGCGTAGTGCTGTGCCTCGTAATACCTGAACCGTGGCTTCTTCACCGTAGGCGCTTGGCATCACCCGAAATCTCAACAGAATTCGCTGTCCTTCATAAGCCCGTTCAATCTCTACCTGTTTGGACTTCGTGACAGAAATCAACGAGAGGCGCATTAGTAGCTTGAACTCATTAATCACCCCTTGAAAGGTCTGGGCATCAATCGCTTCGACCACCGCTTGCAGAATGCCATCTCGACTCCACAGCACGCGTCCAGACGTGGCTCCTCGTTCAAAATAGAGCCGCCCGATGCCCTCTGCCAAAACTTTGACCAGCAAGGCCTGCATGAGCGGCTGCGGCTCCAAGGCTGACAGGTGCGCGCTATCAAGGTCGCGATAATGACTCTCTAAGCGCAACTCTAGAGGGGCAGTTTGGAAGTCCAAAGCGGGATCAGACAAGGGGCCTAATTCCACTTTTTCGCGCTGCGATCGCGATCTCGCTGAGGGTGGCGTTGGGACTAAACGGTCGCTCGCGGTCGCGCCTTGGCGACCCGTGGGTGTATTGGGCGTTGATGCCACATCGGGCGTCTGGGGAGCCGTCACCCCGTGCTGCATATCGGTGAGTTCTTCGGGTTGATCAATAATCAGCGTTTGCTGGATGTTGGGGTTAGGGGGAGCTGGGCTTGCAGCCGGAACGGCAGGGCGAGCCGATAGCGGGGGCTGGTCTGACTGAGGCGGCGGCAAGGCCGGCTGGGTTGACTGCTGACGCTGTTTGGCCGTGTGCTTTAAGTATTTAGACAACAAGTCGCGGTGCCAATCAGACGAGATTTGTTGAAACCCTAAGGTGTAGTTGATATAAGACAGCTGCTTCGTCACATACTCAGCGGCCCCCGGATCCTCTGGATTGACTCTGCCGACCACTAGGCGAGAGCCTTCTACAAATAGCGGCAGCACCTGGTAATAAAGACACGCCTCAAACGGCAAAATGCTGTCGATCAGAATATAGATCTGACTTAACTCAACAGCGCTCAGTTCTCGGAGGCTGTTGGCCTTTTTAGCCTCATCTTGAGGAGCGGCTGATTGTTTATCAAAGGAGCTGGGCATGGTTGCTGTGTATACAGAACGAAAGGACATGCCTCAAAGGCGATACCCCAATCGATAGCGTTGTGTTAAGTGACTCGAATCAATGCGGCTTGGTATTGCGATCGCGATACCGACAACCCACTGTGTGAAGCTCATGGCCTCTGGCGCAAGTTTACCGACTATCGCGGATAGATGGAGCAATCAGGACATCAACAGTTGCTGTTTTGCCCATTGATCGAGCCGGAAGCGCTAAGGTAGGCAGGCTAGCTGATTGCCCACTGACCAGTCTCAAACGAAATTCGGCAGCCTAAGGGCAGAAACAGAGGACGGCTTTGCCGGGCTCAGCCTGAACGAAACCAGAATTTACACCGGGATAAAGATCGAGGATCTGGTGTTGAACTGTATGACCTCAAAAACAAAGAGGCCGATCGCGAGAGCATGACAGCCTAGTGCCCCAAGCCGCTTTCTATTACTGAGCCTATCTTGCCTTTATAACAAGTGTTGCCACTGGCGACATTATTTGTTGGAATTATTGGTACCACCATTCATGAAGCGTGAGAAATCTTTAGGCGATTTCTTGCCATGAAAATACTTGCTGAAGGAAGGGAGCCCAATTTGTAGCTTGGTTTCAGAGCGTTGAGATGACGCGATCGCCTGAACGAAGTCTTGGTCGAAGGGTGAGGGAGCAGTTCAAAAATAGCGTCCCAGATCGCCGGGCTGGGGCACTGCCAAACCTTCACAGAAAGCGCTCTATCCTCGTAATTTACTGCGAAAAGGGTTTACATTCCAGTCTGTCTGCTCCCTTACACCCCGGCCCCAACTCAGGATATGGCAACTGACGCCGCAGTCTACTAGAGATGATATTCAAATGTAGAGTCCCGATAGGTCACCCGATGCAAGGGATTAAAGAGAGTTGGCCCAGTCATCCTCATCATTGGCCGGGGGCTCAAACACCAGGGGGCAAGCGCCGATCGCCTCTTCTTCTGCCAGCAACGCGATCATGTGGGGCACGGGGCGCGGGGTGTAGTCCACTAAAGATTCGCCCTTATAGCTCAGAGAGGTGCTGGCTCCAGAGTCCACCATCATGGCATCCCGAAATCCAACCTGATGCAGCAGCTCACCCAGCGCCACAGAGTCGATGCGGCCTTTGGTCACGCCAATGACGGGTTGCCCGGCGTTGTTAATGCCCCAAAAGGCGCGGTGGCGATAAGCTTCAAAATCAAACAGGGTGCCAAAGGACGATGCGGGTTGAGCTTCGCCATCGCGCACTAGCCAAGCGGCTCCGACAAATGCATCAGTGACAGTCGACATTTCTGACTGGATACCCCGGAGGGTATTGTGCTGAATGTGATCAAAGGGGACAAACTTGACGGCGTCGGCGCTAATTAAGGCTAAAGGCCGACCGTCAAGCAGGGGATTTTCGCTGGGATTGCCTGGCACAAAAGTCTGCGTCGCTTGGCTCAGCACCGGCCCGATCATCACGTTGGAATCGAGATACCGCAGGTTAAAGAACGCCCCATCCACCGCCGCCGTCGCATTCGTGCGAACCAGAATCTCTTCGAGTTGGTAGCGGCTGTCAGCGTGGACGGTAGCCGGGCGACCACCCGTGATCAGCGCGAGAGGGACTTCCTCCATTTCCAGCCGCTCTACCACTCGAATGGGGGAGTAAAAGTCGAAAGTATTGGCTCCGACAACCTCCATTCCCAAGCCTTCCCAAGCTTCAGGAATCACCCGCTCAAGCTGAGATTGACCAAAGCGACCAATGCTCAGCAAATCGTCAGATTCTCCGGCAAACCACTCGCGATCGTTGCTCATGGTGAGGGCGGCATCATAGCCTGCAGCGGCCACGGCCTCGGCCACCCGCTCGTCATAATTACCTTCGGGATAGGTGAAGTAGCGAATCGGAATGCCGAGCTGCGCTTCTAAACGCTGTTTGGATTCCACCACTTCAATCTGCAGCTCGGCATCGCTGAGGTCGCGCAGGTCACGGGGGTGCATCACGCTATGGGCGGCGATCGTGATCAACGGATCGGCAGCCATCTCTTGGGCCTGTTCCCACGTGACGGTGGAGCGCCCCGCAATATCGCCATCGAGCTTGCCGGTAAAGAGCGAAAAGACGGCGGGATACTGATATTTTTTGAGCAGCGGATAGACGTGGGCGTAATGGCCCACATAGCCGTCGTCGAAGGTTAACAAAACGGGTTTGGGCGGCAGGGGAGATCCCATGCGCAGGTGATCATACAGCTGATCAAAGGTGATGGGGGTCAGCTCTGCGGCTTGAATGAGTTCTAGATGTTCTTCAAATTCTTCAACGGTGACATCAAAAAAGACTTCTTTTTCGGCCAAGATGTCGTGGTACATCAAGACGGGCACGCGGGCCTGGCGAGCGGCTTCATGAATGTCCGGCCAGGGGGCTGCTCTAAACTGATTGACGACATCGGGGTCGATGCTGCTTTGCAGATTTCCCAACGCTGGGCTGAGGAGCCCGTCGGCGATCTCGGGAGGAGCTTTACTGGCAGCGGTGCGAGGCTTGGCCTGGGGCAGGCAGAGATAACTGGCCGAGATCTCACCCGGAAACGCCCCGAGCCCTTGGGTACTCACATCCCGAGCGATCGGCCCCAAACCCACCACCTTCGGTAGGGCCGAAACCGCCTCACTGCTGCTAAGAGCAAACCGAGGCCCCAAGGTGAGTGCTGCCGATGTGGTCGCGCCGATCACAAAACAGCAAAGTCCAATTTTACCCAGTAGCCATTTGCGACTTTTGGGGGTTTCCTCATCACTTTTTGACGCTTCTACATCACTCTCTGACGGCTTGTCCATAAACCTGACTCGCTCCCCAAAAACCAAGACAACCTTAGCTGTGCTTATTTAAGCAAACATTATGCAGAAGACACCGTCTCTGCGGCCTAAAACGCGATTGTTTTCTGGTTAAAAAACAACCGCCGGTGACTAAGCCACAATTAAGGTGGGTGACCGCGATCGCTGGCTCGTCGAAACTGGGTTAGCTCTGAGTGCCTAACGCAAAGTCTGAGGTGACGAGGGCGGGTTGCTGCTCGCTCCAGCATTCGTAGTCAGCGGCGAGCTGACGCATCAACCGCTGCTTGATCGTCATCAGCACCCCTTTGAGAATCTGGTTGCCCGTTGTTTCTAAAATTGAGTATGGGGTCAACTGCAACATGGGCGGCAGCCCTACGGCAATGTCCAGCTTCACGTTGCCGGTCAACTGGGTGTAGTCGGTGCGCTCAGTCAGCCGGAGAATGCCCGTGAGCTTCAGGGCAAACTGTTTGTTCACAAAGTCATTGCCCTGAATTTTGCAGCCGACCGATCGCACCCGCAGCACATGATCTTTGCTGGCATCAATTTGCAGATCGACGACCGGTCGAATGTTCAGCATCAAAAACTGAAACCCTCGCAGCCGAAACCGAAAAGTATCGCGGCTTAGCTGATCAACCTGGCTCGGATTCATCAGGGCATGCACTAAACGCCGAGGCTGCTTCAAATAATGGTGTAAGGGGACAGAACGCTGAGCGATCTGCATATTTACAGTCTGTTGAGAAGAAAGACGAAGCATGAAGGAAGACTGGCGCGCGAATGAATACTGAAGATCTGGCGGTGGGATGCGGCAACTAAACCCTGGTACAAGCTTAATTATGCCGTGTAAACACTTATTATTCGGCCTAAAAGTTAATACCTCTTTATATATTTCTCAGGTATGACACTGATTCAGTCTGATGACTGTGGCAACTCAACCAATAGCGCTGCAATATCTCTCAGGGCGATGGTCGTCACCAGCGGAGACAACCAACCCTACCTCAAGTGACGAACGGATTGACCAGCCATTATTGGCGCTATATGGGGCAGCGCGGCGATCGCCGCGCTGCCCCTTTTTGCATGACCTCAACTTTAGGAATAAATCAATCGCGCTCAAATAACATGCCGGTCAAAAACCCTTTTCTGTAAGGGTTTGGCACTGCAAAGCCCCTGTGATCGAGACGCTATTGCTGAGCAACTTCTTAAAACAGTGAGGGTTGGTGACGAACGAGACTGAGAAACTCTTCACGAGTTTTCGAGTCTTCTTGAAAACACCCCAACATCGCGCTGGTAACCGTCCAAGAACCGGGCTTTTGCACACCGCGCATCGACATGCACATGTGGCTAGCCTCAACCACGATCGCCACCCCTTGCGGGTCTAAAACGGTTTGAATCGCTTCTGCGACCTGACGCGTCAAACGCTCTTGTACCTGTAAGCGGCGAGAATACATTTCAACGATGCGGGCGAGCTTGCTCAGGCCGACCACCCGCTGCTTGGGAATGTACGCCACATGAGCGCGGCCCATAAAGGGCAGCATATGGTGCTCACAGAGGCTAAACAGATTGATATCTCTTACCAGCACCATCTCGTTGTGACCTTCGTCAAAGATGGCATTATTGACCAGCTCATCGAGCGACTGGCCATAGCCACTGGTCAAAAAGCGCATCGCTTCGGCCACTCGCTTGGGCGTTTTCAGCAGCCCTTCGCGATCGGGGTCTTCCCCTAGGGACAGCAACATCGTCCGCACGGCATCCATCATGGCGAGTTGGTCTTCATCAGATACTGGCTTGGCGTTGATGCTTTGGCCATGGGCAGTGTTGCGGTCAGGACGAATCACCGGAGCGCCATTTTGCCGCAGATCAAGATCAGCAGTTGTGCTCGACAAATTCGCGCCATTGTTGGCGTTGGAAGAAACGGTAGTCATATTAAATCAGTGGTAACTCTACTAGTAACAATGGAAAACTCGCCCCTCGGTCGCTTGTTAGCGACCGTTCAGAGGGCACCCCCACTCGGCATCAGCGTGATTTCGTTGATGACAGCGGATTCTGGAAGTTGGACAGCATGGAGGATGGTTTGGGCCACGATCGCTGGGGTCAGCATTTGCGATCGCTCAAAATCTGCCTGTACCGTCTCGGTATCCCACAGCGGGGTATTCACCGCGCCAGGAGATACGGTCATGACGCGAATGCCATGTTCGTTTTCTTCAGCGCCCAGAATGCGGGAAAGGGTGACTAATCCAGCTTTGCTGGCACTGTAGGCTCCCCAGGTGGGGAAAGCATTATGGGCGGCGATGGAGGCCACATTCAGAATGGTGCCGTGACCTTGCGCCCGCATGGTGGGAATCACAGCCTGCATCGTCAACAAAACGCTAGTCAAATTCAAGTCCATGATTGTTTGCCAGTCATTTAGTGGCATCTCGGCAAGTGGGCCGGTATAGCCCATACCGGCGTTATTGACCAAAATGCTGACGGGTCCAAAATCAGCGAGCAAACTTTGCAGCGCCGCCTTTAGCGAGTCAATTTGACTGAGGTCAATGACATAGGTTTTAGCGTCGACCCCCAGCGCTGATAACTCTGAGGCTAAGGCCTGGAGCTTGTCTTGGGAACGAGCCACCAAAGCCACATCCATCCCAGCCTTGGCAAATGCGATCGCGGTTTCGCGCCCAATTCCACTACTGGCACCGGTAATGAGCGCCCGCTGTCGCGTTTCAGAAGTCATGAATAAACCCAATGTCCAAAAATGCTGGCTGATTAAAACCTGTAGTGTCAGCGAGTGGCTCGCTAGCTGTAAGCCTGTCAGATTAACCTGAGGAACGTCTGAAGAAAGGCTGAAAGCAGTCTGACTGTGTGCCTAACTGTTGTAGACCGATAACGTTACCGTCTGGTTGAAAGTCCTGAGTCGGCAAATGTCGGTCATTTCCGTAGTACGCCTTGTGGCTGTCACCATTCAGTGAAAGATGGCTCAAATTTCGTTCACACAGTCAATGTTAACAAATATGAAGCTGTTTTGACGGCGTCTCATTTTTGTCTTTTCCAATCATAACAGTCTGCCTTGAGACGGAATTTTGTAGTGTCTACGAAGCCTGGCCGTTTTGCGCCGTTTCAGTGAAGACTCCAATTTCTCGGAATTTTCGATAGCGCCGGTCACGGCGCTCAGCCGGGGCCAGCGTGAGTAGCATCTCTAAGTTTTCGCGGAGAGCATCCTTCAAAATCTGAGTCGCCTTGAGCGGATCGGCATGGGTGCCCCCTAAGGGCTCCGGCAAAAGCACGTCTAAAATGCCTAAGTTCTTCAGGTCGGTGGCCGTGATTTTCAGAGCCTCTGCGGCTTCGCTGGCGCGGCCTGCATCTTTCCACAAAATGGCCGCACAAGCTTCTGGGCTGGCGACGGTATAAACCGCATGCTCAAACATCATTAGGCGATCACCCACGCCAATTCCCAAAGCGCCACCTGAGCCCCCTTCACCAATGACGGTGCAAATAATCGGCACGTCGAGGGAAAACATTTCTCGCAGGTTATAGGCGATCGCTTCGCCCTGCCCCATTTCTTCCGCCTCATAGCCCGGAAAAGCGCCCGGCGTATCAATAAAAGCAAAGATCGGCATATTGAAATGGTTGGCATGGGCCATCAAACGCATGGCCTTGCGATACCCGCCTGGGGAGGCCATGCCAAAATTGCGGGCCACATTGTCTTTGGTGTCGCGGCCTTTTTGATGCCCCAGCATCACCACCGGCCGCCCTTCAAATCGGGCGATGCCGCCGACTAAGGCCGGGTCATCTTTGCCCGAACCGCGATCGCCATGTAGCTCAATCCACTCGTCGCTGACGGCTTGAATATAATCGAGGGTGCTCGGCCGACGGGGATGACGAGCTACTTGTAAACGTTGGGCGGGAGTCAAGCTGGCAAAGATCTCCTGGCGCAGCTGGTCGGCTCGGGTTTGTAACTGTTGCAGCTGGGTTGATACATCAACATCATTGTCTTCAGCGAGATCCCTAATCTGACTAATCCGATCCTCTAGTTCCACGAGGGGCTTTTCAAAATCTAAAAGGATCGTCTTGCGTTGAGTCGTCGGCATGGTTTCAGCTACAGCGGTGCAAAGATGAAGTCGGCCCCTACACAATTGCTGAACTTAAGCAGTCGGCAGGCACACACTTATCTTTTAGTAAGCATAGCGGTTCTTGATTTCCTTTCTGCGATGATTCCCCTCGCGGACGTCCGCGATCGCGGCGTCCTTCCCTGAATCATGGCCTCTCTAAAACGCCAAGACGGCCTAGCTGTCAGGCACGAGGCCTCAACAGCTAACGTCGCTCAGAGTATCAAGGGACTGGATTTACTGGGCTCAGCGTTCATGCCGCCGTGCCTTCATTGCATTGTCAGGTGGATGTGCGATGAGTCTTCAGTAACGGATCTTGCTGAAGACTCATCGCGATTAACCGACCACTTAAGCTTCGGAAGTCAGAGGCGTGGTGTTGAGGTTGAGCAAGGGCGTAAAGCCATGCCTAACTGAGGCTTGACCAATCAAATCCATCTTTTCGAGGGTGATTTGATTACGGCCCCAAGAAAAGTTGGTGTACCACTTCTCAAATTCGAGCAGCATTGACTCGGCAAAGCAGGCAAACAGCTGACGAGCAGGCACATCCATATTGACAATGCTCATGATGCGCCAGTCAATGTCCAAAGAATGCTCAACGATGCCGCCCTTTAAGACATGAATGCCTTCGGCGTTGAAGTGGCTATCTAAATTTTTAGGATAGCCGCCATCAATCATGAGGCAAGGACGCTTGAGAATCTGCGGATCGATTTCGATGCCCTTGGCCATGCTAGCCACCCACACGACAACATCGGCTTGCGCTAGGGACGATTCGATGTCAGTGGATATGGTGCCACGTCCGAGCTCTTGCTGCAGATTTTGCAGTCGTTCTTGGTTGCGAGCAATGAGCAGCAGTTCTTTGACGTCCGTGCGCGCGTCCAGCCAACGGCAAACGGCACTGCCAATATCGCCCGTAGCTCCACAGACCGCGACTTTAGCCTCGGATAGATTGATGCCTAACTTTTGCGATGCCGCCTCGATTTGGCGACAAATAATGTAGGCAGTGTGGGTGTTGCCGGTGGTAAACCGCTCAAACTCTAGGGAAACGTTGCGCACCTGTTTCATCTGATGCAAATTGAAATTCTCAAAAATGATCGATGAGAACCCGCCTAGCGCGGTAATATCAATGCCATTTTTTTGGGCGTGGGCCATCGCGTTGATCACTTTGCGAGCCGCTGTTTTGATGCGGCGAGCCGCCAACATCTCGGGCAAAAAGCAGGACTCGACATAAAACCCTTCGATGGTTTGTCCGGTCGCGCTCGTTACCTTAATCGTGTCCACAATTTGTGGCGGGGCACTACACCAAAAATCCAGACCCTGATCGGCATATTCGGGATATCCCAAATCGCGGGCTACGGATTGTGCGTGGTCGATACTTGTTAAATGTCCAATTAGGCCAAACATCGTGATCCTGCGTTGTCACCTCAAAAGGGAATGCAAAACCTGCAAAAGCGTTTAGCTTTCGCAAGATATCTCAAGCTGCACCTAAATCATCAAAGTTACTGTAAGAGGTTTTAGGCGCAAGGCGGAATATCAAGGATTCTACAAGCTAAGCTGCCCGATCTGACGCTTTAAAGCTACGTCGGCCTCTCAGAT
>JBHJJI010000378.1:0-12873 GCA_050042805.1 Leptolyngbyaceae cyanobacterium | reverse complement strand
GGTTTTGTGTGTGGTTCCGTTGTTGTCTGTGGGTGTGGGCGGTGGCGTGGGCGTGGGTGAGGGCGGGGGCGAGGGCGAGGTCGCGGGCGTGTGCGAGGGCGAGGGCGCGGTAGAGGGCGAGGGAGAGGGCGCGGAAGAGGGCGAGGGAGAGGGCGAGGGAGAGGAAGGAGTCGAGGTCGAGGTAAAAAGCGCGAACGGCAACGAGTTTATAAGAGGCTGCAACTGCTGTGGATTTTTGATCAACCCAAGCTAAAAACGTCTGGAGATCGGGATCATCAGCCACGAGCAGCTCAATCTGCTGCTGCATCAGCACGAGTAGGTCATCAGCGACCGGCAGCATGCCCACCGTCAGCAAAAAGACTTCGCGATAGCGCTTTTCGGTAATGTGGGTAGCTAAGGTTCCCAGCGCTAAAGGTAATTCAGCGGTGGGGCAAACAATCTGCCTCGCGGTGAAATATTCCTGAAACGTCAGGTGAGAGAAGGAGTAGATGCTGCGGGCGCGCTCCACCAACAAGCCATGCTGCGCTTCAATCGATTTCAGCACTGCTGCACTATCGAGCTGCAGCGCTTCTTCGTCTTCGTGGGCACCGGGCAAGTTGCGAATGTAGTCGATAATCTGCTGCTCCACCACCGGCTGCTTAAAGAAGTAATCGCCCCGTTCAAAGGTGTCAAAGGCCAGCTGACTGAGCAGGTCTTCCTTCCGTTTCAGCGACAGCTTTTTATAGACCTGATCGCGCTCAATGTTGCGTTTGGCGTCCCACTTTTTCAGCAGCACATCCAGCCCTTCTTTATACAGTTCTGAGCGATTGGCCGGAAAATCCGCCGCCTCGCCAAACACCAGACACAGCAGCGTTAACAGCAGCGGGTTCGTCGCCAACTCTTGGATGGGCTCGTTATCTTTGAGCCGCTGGATAAAATTCTTGCCCTTTTCAGGATCTTGTTTGGCCGCAAACCATTTCGTAGCAAATTCGGCGATTTGCTCCTCGTTAAAGTCGGCCACCTCTACTTCAGTAAAGTGATCAAAGGTATATTCCCGCGCGGCAATGCGGCAGGTCATCACAAACTGGCAAGTGCGATAGTGATTCGTAAAGTCCTTGATTTCTTGCAGGATGCGGTCATGATCGGTCTCGTATACTTCATCCAACCCATCCAGCAGCACGAGCGTCCGGCCCTGCTCTAGCAACGTCGTCAACGATTGGGCATCTTTCAATCCGCAAGTCCGCCACTGCTTGGCAATAAAAGCCTGGAGATCTGGCTGCCCCTTAGCTTCGGCAAATTCCTTGAGCGTCACAAAAATGGGGACGCGATGAGCTTGAAATCCCCCTTGATTACATAGCGTCGCCAGCCGTTTCATAAAGGTGGTTTTACCAGCTCCCGGCTTACCGAGAATCAGCAGCTGGTTGTAGCGCTCGACGGCTTCGAGACCGGGCAACCGCTCATGATGGATTTTACCCAGGGTAAAGCGATCAAAGTTTTCCAGGTCGCAATTTTGCAGCAAGTCGTCGAGGCCAAGGCGACGCGCGCCAGAGAGCTTTTCTAAAATGTTGACGCTGGTGTAGATGTCGCCGATGCCGATCGGCTGCTCCATATCGAGCACGCGCATGGTGCCACAGCGGTGGTGAATGTCAGCGTGCACTTTTTGGCGAATGGCTTCAACAAGGGCGTCAATATCGCTTTGAGAGGCGGCGGTTTTTGTGGTGGGTGCAGGAGTTTTAAGACCAGCGATGTCTTCCCAATCCAGGTTTAGCGCTTTGCAAAAACTGACAAACAGCTTTTTACTAACAGCTTTGCCCGAGCAAAATTTCACCGCAGGCTGACGACTACAGCCACACGCCTTCGCCAGATCTTCGCGGCTCCATTCTTTGTCCGTTAGGGCGCGGTTGATTTGTTGAATGCCGTCGGGGGTTGCCGTGAGCGATCTGCGCGCTGTCATGCCGTCCTCTGGTCGCTGCCGATAATTCTACTGAACCGGGCGGGAGTTGCTGTGCTGATAGAGACTGGATTGGCCCCCCTAGCCCCCCAATTCTGGGGGGAAATCGGTTTCTTGCTGATGACGCGCGATCTGGGTCAAAACGTTGGGCAGATTCTGCAAAACTTCTTCGTTAGAGAACCGTAAGACGCGATAGCCAAATGCCTGCAAATGCTCTGTACGAGCTGCATCGTAATTTGATTGGTACTGATGAATTTCTCCATCGATCTCGATGATCAATTTGAGGGCAGGGCAATAAAAATCAGCGATGAAGCGCCCAACTGGATGCTGACAACGAAACTTGAGTCCTGCCAACTGACGCCGTCGTATGGCCTGCCATAAATGCGCTTCTGCGGGCGTTAACCGTTGTCGTAAGCGCCGCGCTGCTTGCTCAATCTGGGGAGTCGTGCCCCGAATTCGAGCCGAATCTTTAGACATTGGCACAGAAGATAGTTTCTATATTTTCAGATTGCCCGCCCGCTGAACCGACATTTCAAACTAAATTCCTAAAGCTCAAAGTCCCCCGGAATTAGTGGCTTAAAGCCCTCCGGGCATACAAGAAAAGGGGCTTCCAGAATAGCTAGCAGTTCACAAATCCTGGCAAGGCAGCAGACAGTTGCGCGCCCCCCCCAGCCCCCAAGTTTGGGGGATTTAGGGGGCTTCCAGAATGTCTAGCAATGCGCGAACATTTACAGGGCAACACATTCACGCACTAACACAACGGCCTCGGCCCCAATCTCACAATTATCCAAAGAGCGCGACCCAACTCATCCTCAAGTCATCCAAACTCATACAGTCCGGAACCCTGACAGGGAATGAACTTTAGCGATTTTTTGAAGACCATGAACTCAATCAACAAAATCAGGAGTTCACTGATGAAATCGTCCAAATCTAATTCCACCTTCCAATACATTTTCGCGACCGTCATCGCTCTCACGCTTGGCTCCGGAGGCACCGCTCTGCACCTGGCAGGACAACCCACGATGACCGACGCCCAAACCCGCATTTTTGATAGCGCGATCGCCACGTGGACGACCGGCACTGCTGCCGTCGTGGGACTGCTCGGCAGTCGCCTGGGTAATCACGATGAAGAGGACTAACTCAGGTCAGCGATCGCGGTTTTCCAGAAGACTCAAGCATCCCCTTGACGCTGCAAATGCCCCGCCAACCACCGTTGGTCGGCCTCAGCCAGCGCGGGGGACGGGGGCGGTTGGGTGTAATCAATGCGTGCATGATAGCGCCCGCGATCGTAGACCCCGTCGAAAATCGGTTGCAGGGAGATCGCGATCGGGGGATCTCCGGGCTTCAGCGGCAACACAATGTCTGGCAAGGGCTGCTGCAGACCAAACCCATAGAGATCCGCTTGGGGACGGCGATCGCTGGGACTCACCAAAATGCGATAAAGCGTCGGCTCCACAGCGCCTAACACCCGCATGGCTTCGCCAATCCGCAGCAGATCAAACTCGACTAAATGGGTCGCACTCCCCAAAATCTGAGTCCGTTTCTCGGCATAAACTATTCGCCCCCGACCAGGACGCTTGTTTGACGGAGACAGTAACTCAATCGCCGTAATCACTGCCCCCGTCGCCACTTCACGAATTTCCAAATAGCGCTCAGTGATTGCTTCCGGCACAGGCACTTCTACTGGCTGCGGTTTCACCTGAACGGCAATTGGCCCCGCGAGCGCAGTCGGCAGCTTGTCGACTGCAGGCGGAGCAGCCACTACCACATCGGGAATACCGATGAGCACTCCGCCCGCAGAATCATCCAGGTAGGTACGGGCTTCGACTTCAACGTAATAATCAGCGGACAAATTGGCTTCAATCGCATCCGCCAGCGCCACAATAAAGCGACTGTGAAAGGACGACCAGAACGCTGGTTGCTCTAAGTAAGGATCCATTCCAGGCAGCGGCGAGGGCATGGCAGAGACTCTCTGGCAGATTTAGAGATCGCAATCACCCCTATTGTAATGAGCGCGATCGCCACCTGGACTACGGGCACCGCAACGCTAGTCGGCATGCTCAGCCTGCGCCTCCAAGATGATGACGATGGAGAATAAGCATGAGCGATCGCGGTCAGATATCACCAACCCACTCGCGATCGCCTGCGTCGCTCATTGGGTTCAGAGCTTTAGGGCTTTGCTGGCCAATACTGTCTCACTTGTTTGCCCACGACTCACCCGATCCTCCCTAATCAGACACTCCTCTACCGGGCATTCCACTCGGCAGCAGCAGCAGTCACCGCTTCATCCACCGTTTTTTGACCCAGCATCGCCGCCTGCAAATTGGTGTAGATCGCCTTTTGCAAGGTTTTGACATCCTCCATCGCCGGAATCAGCACCTCCGCATCCGCCATTTGGCCCGCACTGACCGATCGCGCCAGCGTCACCGGTTCCGCATCCGCCGGGGGTTCCGTAAAATAGCTGTCCGTCAGCGCCGCCGCTGTGGAGGGCAGCACATTCGCCGCCTTCGCAAACGACAGCTGATTGTCGTCATTGGTGACGTACAGGGCAAACTTCAGCGCCGCTTCCGGGGCATCCGTCGATCGCGGAATCACCAGATTCATCACCGCCACGTTCTTTTTACCCGTATCACCAGTGATTTGAGCAGCGCTGGCCGTAGCCGCTGCAATATCTGGCGCATTCTTCTCAATCGTGCTGAGAAACTCGGCCCCCGACGCCAAAATCGCCGTTTCACCCGCCTGATAGAGTTCGACGGCGCGGCGATGGCCCTGGGTCAGCACCTCGCGGGGTAGCAGTTCCTGCTGATACAAATCCGTCCAGTATTGAAACACCGCCCGCCCCTCGGGCGTATCAAAGGCCGCATCGCCGTTTTCATCCACTAACGGCACGCCCATTTGCACAAACGACTGCAACACGTCAGCAGCATCTTCCGGCACAAACGAGATGAAAAAGGCGTACTTGCCCGTCGCCGTTCTGATTTTCTCTGCAGCTACAGCCAATTCGGCATAGGTGGCTGGGGGCTCCGTCAGGCCCGCTGACTCAAACAACGATTGGTTATACAGCGTCACCCGCGTGGTGAGATACCAGGGCAGGCCAAAGCTGTCGCCGTTGAGCGTGTTGGCCTGCCAAATTTTATCGAGATACAGCGACTTGTCCGCCTCCGGCACGCGATCGCCCAGCGGTAGCCAAGCCTGTTTGCCCGCTAGCTGCGACGCAAAATCTGGGTTCAGGTTCACCACGTCAGGGGCCGTCCCCGCCGACACCGCCGTGAGAATTTTGCTCTGCATATCGCCCCAGGGCACATCGACCCAACGCACCGTAATGTCGGGATTTTCCGCCTCAAACTCGGCAATTAAAGTATTGAAGTAGTCGGTGAAATCGGGCTGCAGCTGCATTGTCCAAAACTCAATCTCTTGAGTGCCCTCAGCCTCTGCGTCCCCCGTAGCGCTCGGATTGCCACAGCTGATCAGCCAGCTCATGAGCAAGCCCAACATCATTAATAAACTGAAGCGTTTCCAAAAACGAGCGCGATGAAACATGGCGAGTAGGGAGGTAAGAATTCGGAAGTAAGAGTTCGGAAATCGGAGGTAAGAGTTCGGAGGTCGGAGTACCCGGCGGGAAGGGCAGAGCCCTACGGAGTTGGGAGTTTGGAGTCCCTTACGGGAAGGTCACTAGACGCACAGCAGCTTTTCGGAGCGTCGCCCTACGGACTGGGCTGTTTTAATTCCGCATTCCGACTGCCGCATTCCGACTTCTCAGCCGCAGCAATTAACTATAAAGACTAAAGCAAAACCTGCACTTTACTCGCACAGGCGATCGCCCGTTCTTTGGCCTGCTCCACGGTATCGCCGACGGCGAGCGCCACCCCCATGCGCCGATTCTGACGGCAGCGGGGTTTGCCAAACAATCGCAGCTTGCTGGTGGGCACCGTGAGGGCGGCGGCGACCCCGGCATAGCGCGGTTGCTCGCTCTCGCCCGTTGCCAAAATCACGGCAGAAGCGCCCGGCTGCAGCAGAGTAATGTCACCAATAGGCAGGCCCGCGATCGCCCGCACATGCAGCTCAAACTCTGACATATTTTGACTCACCATCGTCACCATGCCCGTGTCATGGGGGCGCGGACTGACTTCGCTGAAATAGACTTTTTGCGGCGCATCCGGCGGCCCCGCAATGAACAGTTCGACCCCGAACAGGCCCCTGCCCCCCAGTGCCGCCGTCACCTCACCCGCCAGCCGCTGACATTCCACCAGCGTGTCGGGATGCAGGGCGCAGGGCTGCCAGGATTCGCGATAGTCGCCCGCTTCCTGACGATGGCCAATCGGCGGACAAAAAAAGGTGCCGTCCTGAGCTCGCACGGTAAGGAGCGTAATTTCGGTATCAAAGTCAATAAAGCCTTCCACGATGACGCGCTCCGCCTTGCCCCGACCGGCGCTGTAGGCATAGTCCCAAGCGGCGTCAATGGCCTCGGGTGATCGCACCAGGCTTTGCCCCTTGCCTGACGAACTCATAATCGGCTTCACCACGCAGGGCAAACCAATATCAGTCACGGCTTGACGGTATTCCTCTCGGGTGCCCGCAAATCGATAGGGGGAGGTCAGCAGCTTGAGGGTTTCGGCAGCGAGACGACGAATGCCTTCGCGATTCATGGTGAGGCGGGTGGCTTGGGCCGTGGGAATGACGTTCCAGCCTTCGGTTTCCAGTTCGATCAGGGTGTCGGTGGCGATCGCCTCAACTTCCGGCACGATCAGGTGGGGCTGCGCTTGCTCAATCACCTGTCGCACTTGGTTGCCATCGAGCATGTCGATGACGTGGGCGCGATGGGCCACCTGCATTGCTGGCGCGTGCGCATAGGCATCCACCGCAGTGACTTCTAACCCAAGACGCATGGCCTCGATCGCCACTTCCCGCCCCAACTCGCCTGAACCCAGGAGCAGCAAGCGTTTGGCATCGGCGAGCAACGGCGTCCCCCAGGCGAGCGAATCCGGTTGAGCAGCAATTTGAGTCATAACATCACACCAAAATGAGGGCAAATCCGAAGTTTTTTTAGGATTTTTCTTATATTAGTTGGTTCACTTTTCTGAATTGTGTGTAACATCTCAGGTGAATCCATCAGTCTGTTCGAAATTACGGACAAATGATTGGGAGCAAAAGCGCAGTTTGTTGACCGACCAAAAGACTCTCTTCTGGCGGCAGACGCTGTTAGCAACTTCCGTTTCGGGTGCAGGGTCTCTATTCACTTTTAGACGTGAATAGATCAAATAAAGTCGATGCGATGATCTACAGGAAAGATCGCGCTTTATTTTCATATAAAAGTGAGCGGTCGCGTTGGGGTTGTCAGGGCAGGTAGTGCGTAGTATCAAACCGCGATCGCGGCGGGGAAAGTCGACTTCCTTAAGGTTTATATCTTGTTAGCCGCTGTGGTAATTCTGACTTAAATTGTGTACCATACGTCAGCACAATTTTTGCAAAGCTCTGGTTTTAAGCGGAGTCTTAATGGAGCAGTGCTCGACATTCGTTCTTGCTAACGAAAGGTTTAAACGGAGACGGCGGTGAACATCATTCAGTCCCTATTTTCATCTAAGCGACAGAGTGTCGGCATCGAGCTGACGCCTGAGCGGGTCAATATCGCCCAAGTGCGAAAACAGGGGCAAAAGCTCAAGCTTGAGACAAGATCTTCGGTTGAATTACCGGAAGGAGCCTTTCAAGAAGGTCAAATATTAGACTCTCCAGCCGTGGCAGAGGCCATTCGAGAAGGGTTAACCGACAGTCGTATTAAGGTTAAATATGCGGCCACGGGAATTCCGGGTCGGGCCATTACGCGGGTGATTCCCGTTCCCTCTGAGTTAGACGAAAATGAACTGAGGGAGATGGTCTTAAACCAAGAAGCGAGGCTTTATCTGCCCTTTCCCAGAGAAGAAGCCGACGTCGATTATCAGAAGCTGGGCTTTTTTGTGGATGAGGATGGCATCGAAAAAGTTCAAGTCTTATTGGTGGCGGTCAGGAAGGAAATCACTGACTCTTATATTGATACCTTTCAACAGGCAGGCATTAACTTAGCGGTTTTAGAAACCACCAGTTTTGCCCTGATTAGAACCATCCGAGATCAGCTGCGGCAGTTCACGCCACAAGAGGCCGCCGCGATTGTGGATATCGGGTTTGAAAGCACCGAAATTTCCATCGTTGTTGATGGGATTCCTCATTTTTCTCGCTCGGTTCCCATTGGCACCTTTCAGATTCAAGGGTCGTTAAGCCGAGCCATGAACCTGCCGCCGTCGCGCAATACGGATCTGCTGCGCGGCATGACCGTGCCCACGACCCCAATGGATACCGTCGGATCGCCGCAGCCGATTACCGGCGGGGCTTCTAACCCTGGCACGGCGGCCATGTTGCGAATTTTGGGCGAACTGTCTGACGAGCTCAGGCGATCGATTGACTTTTACCTAAACCAGGCCGAAGACATGGAAGTCGCCCAGCTATTGTTGGCCGGGCCAGGAGCCGCCATTGGGCAGCTCGATGAGTTTTTTGCTCAACGGTTGAGCTTACCCGCGAGTCAGGTTGACCCCGTCGCGGCCCTATCTTTAGAGGCTGCCGATGAGATCGATCCAGAGGATCGACCGGGGCTGGCAACGGTAATTGGTCTTGGGCTGAGGGAGGTTTAATCGATGTACGGTTTAGATGTCAACTTTTTAAAGGATCGCGAGATTCGCCCCGTTGAGGTCGGCAGCGCACCGCGGGCAGCCGCAGCGCCCACGGGCAGTCGGACTCCTTTATTTATCGGATTATTAGCAGCGGTGGCGGCCCTGGGCTTGGTCGGCGGCTATTGGCTATTACTGCAAAATCGGATGCAGCGGCTCGAAGCCCGGGAAGCGGAGCTGGACTCGGAAATTGCGGAAATTCAAAGTCAGCTGCAGCAAATTGAGACGGTGCAGGCCCAGATTGAGCTGGTGAAGCAAGAAAACCAGGCTTTCGTCAATGTGTTTAACCAAATTCGACCCTGGTCAGCCTTCTTGAAGGAGTTACGCGATCGCACCCCCGCCCGCATTCAAGTCGTATCGGTCGCTCAAACAGCGGGCACATCGGTGCCCACCGGTGTCGAAGGCGAAGAGGGCGTCCCCCCGGAATCTGGGGGCGTCAGTGTTGAGGGGGTCGCCTGTTCCTTTGACGATGTCAATGACTTTATGTTGACCCTGCAGCGATCGCCCATGTTAGATGGCAGCACCGTCGCCATCAGCACTTCTCAAAAACGAGAAGAATTGCTAGATCCCGAAATTGATGGCGTTTGTCCTAACTCACCCCCTGACCGGCCAGAGTTGCTAGTTGACTTTACGTTAGATGGCAACTTCTCTGATGTGCCAGCGGCTGATTTATTAGACGTTTTAGATCGACAGGGAGCCGTTGGTCTGGCGACTCGGATTCGCGCCCTTCGAGATTCAGGAGTAATCGAAACACCATGACGTTTACTGATGACTTTATCCCTGTTGAGGATGACACGCTAAACCAGCCGGAATACCCGACAGCCTTTGGCATTCCGCTCTCACCGAAAGTGCAAGGCATTGGCCTGGCAGTGCTGGGCATCGGCGGCGCGATCTTCCTGTTTACCCGCATCGTCAGCCCGGTGCAAACGGAGATTGCCGAAATCAATCTGCGCATCGAAGAAAAAGAAAGCACGCTAGCTAACCAGGCAGCGAGTTTGCGGCGAATTGAAGAAGTGCAAGCCGAGCTCGATCGCGTGCTCACCCAACGAGAAGGTATTTACAGCTTGTTAGGCGACTCTAATAGCTTCGATACGCTACTCCTAGATACCAATCAGCAGATCAAAAAAAGTAATGCCTCGATTGCAGCGGCGATTGCAGGTGGCTTCTCTCAAGCACAAGCCGCAAATCTGAATGCTGTAGGGCTGAATCAGCAACAGGTAGATCGAATTTCCCAAGAGTTTGCCGAGGATCCTTTTGTCCAGCGGTTGGCTTTCACCTCTGAATTGTTTACCTTCAATCCCGTTGGTTTGCCCAGCTTAGTCGGCGATGAATACGGCCCCGAGCTTAACGGTAAGCTCGAACGTCAGTTAGTCAATGTCAGCTTTCAAGGACTCTTTAATCAGACTCAAAATGTTCTCTACAACCTGGAACGATTAGAGCCCTTGCTGATCATTCGCGACTTTGATCAATCCTTTGCTCCACTGCCAGGAGACACCACCGAAGAAGACTTCAATCGGCTCGGGATTCGTCTCTTGCAAACGAATTTTACGATGGAAGTTTTAGTTCCTGTCGGCGATCCCCGGGAACCGCCCATACCCCCAGCTCCCGAACCCCCGGCTGAAGGCGAAGAGGGGGCTGAAGAGGCTCCCCCTGAGGAATCATAAAGTCTCAGGGTCTAAGCAAGCGAGTATCTTCAGCGGTGTCGAGCAATCATCAGAATCCAGAACCTTTGTGAGGAAGGAGTGACCGTGAAACGATTATTAGGATATGGCAGCTGTCTAGCAGGGAGTACCTTGCTAGCCCTTGTGGCCCAACCGGCCCTAGCCACAACAACCATGATTACCGGCATCCAGGTCATTCCGACGGATGGCGGTGCCCAAATTGTCTTAGAAACCGAGGCCGGTGACGTGCCACAGGTGTTTGCCGTCAATCAGGGCAACACCCTACGAGCCGACATCGTTCGCACTCAGCTGCAGCTGGCCGACGGGGGGCCGTTTACGCAGCAAGACCCCGCCCCCGGCATTGCGTCAATCACCCTCAATCCCCTTGATGGCAACAGCGTTCGCCTCACCGTCGATGGCAGCGATCGCATTCCCATGGGCCCCGTCGGGTCATCGACCAATGGCGGCATCCATATTGATGTCGAAGCTCAAGCCGCAGGCACCGCTCCTCAGGCCAGCACGCCGGTTCCCGATGAACTAGAAACTGTCCCCGGTGTGCCCGAAGCCACTGTGCCTGACACGCTGGAGACTACGCCCGGTACACCTGATGCGACGGTGGCTCAAGCTGAGCCCGAAACCGAGCCGATCCCCGCCGATCCCACGGCTCCCCAGCCCGATGTGCTAGTGCCTAATCCCCAGGTGGTGATTGATGGCGTGCCCGTACCGGCGCCCGAAGTCCAAGCTGCGCCGCCCTTCTTACCCTCAGCAGTCGCGCCGCCAGTCGGCGACATCGCTGTTTCTGAAACAGTGCCTGATTTTGGGGCGCTCGACTTAGGGACAGCCGAGCGCGTGCCTCGTCTGGTGCTACGCGATGCCCCTTCGCGCGAAGTCCTCAACCTCTTAGCGCGCGCCGCTGACCTCAACTTGGTCTTCATCGACGCCAATGGCGAAGAAACTGAAGGCGCGGCCACGGGGGAAGGCCCTCCCATCACGCTAGATATTGAGAACGAATCGGTTCAAAGCGTTTTTAACAGCGTCTTGCGAGTCACCGGCCTGCAAGCCAATCGGGTGGGCCGCACGATTTATGTTGGCCCGAGTCTACCGGTATCCGCCCAAAACGTCAGTATGCGAACGCTGCGGCTTAATCAAGTCGATGCCTCGGTCGCCAGCAACTTTCTCGTTGGTTTAGGAGCTGAGAGCGCCGTTAGCCGAGAGCGCTTAGTCACCGCCGTCAACGCGGTATCAATCGAAGAAGGCGTTCCTGACATCACGGAAAGTCAAACCACGACTGAAGAGCGGATTGAAAACCAACGAGTCGAGTACGCCGATAGTAATCCCATCTTTCGCGGTTTGGTCGTCGTAGCCGAAGAGCGTACCAATTCCATTACCTTGGTCGGTCAGCCAGCCCTAGTTGAGTTGGCCACTGCTCAGCTCGTACGCCTCGATCTCCGCCGTCGTCAAGTGGCGATCAATGTCAAAGTCATTGATATCGACTTGAATGCGCTTGATGCCTTTGGCACCAGCTTCTCTTTTGCCACCGGCGATCTGGCCGTCGGCGTTATCGGGGGTGTCGGTTCTACCAACTTCGGGGGCGAAACACCCGGCGGTACAACCGCTGTGCCTAGCGCCGCCCCCTTCGGATCTGTAGACCTGTTCAGAGGTGGTGTTCCTGGGATTATTGATGATTTCTTGTTCCAAGTGTTGGCCACAGTTCAAGAAGGCAACGGTAAAATCTTGACCGATCCGACTTTGATCGTGCAAGAAGGTCAAGTGGCGTCGGTGCAGCTGACAGAAGAGGTCGTAACAGACTTTGAGGTCGACCAAGAAGTTAGTGACGGTGGACAGATTACGCAGACGCTTTCGGTCGAAACCGAGCCAGCTGGATTGATCTTGCAGGTGGATGTTGATCGCATCGACGATAACGGCTTTGTCACCTTATCAGTCGCCCCCTCGATCTCAGCGCCTATCGACATTGTCAATTTCAGCTTCGATGGCGTCTCCAATGCGTTTGTCACGCTGCTAGCGGAACGACAGCTATCTTCAGGACAGGTCAGAGTTCGAGATGGTCAGACCCTGGTACTCTCTGGCATTATTCAGGAAACGGAGCGAACCACGGTCTCTAAGGTGCCGATCTTAGGCGATCTGCCGCTGTTGGGCGCACTCTTCCGCAGTACGACCGATGAAACTAGCCGTCAAGAGCTGGTGGTGTTGCTAACCCCTGAGATTTTGGATGATTCGGACCAGTCGGCCTTTGGTTATACCTACACCCCGAGTGCTGAGGTGCAGGAGTTGCTAGAGCGATCGCAGCAGCGCTAGTGATTGACGCTAAATTTTCCGTTTAACCTTCTCACGTTCTGGTGTAATGGCTAGATTCCTCACTTTGAAAGGGATCTAGCCATTTTTTTAGCCTCTTTCAGGAGCCTCAAACGCCCTAATTGCGTTACCTTTCGTAAAAAAACGCCGCAATCGATATAAATTAAAGCTTTCAACGATCCATATTCTGGAAGTTGCCCTTAGAATGGGGCAGTGAAATTCCGGGATGTCAGGGGTTTCAGCGATTTAGGAAGATTCACCTTTCCATAGACAG
>JBHJJI010000377.1:0-14395 GCA_050042805.1 Leptolyngbyaceae cyanobacterium | reverse complement strand
CTATGGCGATTGAGCAGGGCGTGAAGCTCGGCTCGTTCTGCGTCGGTGAGGTGCAGTGGGGCGGGCGCGAGACGTGCCATCACAGGAACCTCAAAGTCAACTCTTAGATGGTAGCCTGATTCAAGCCAGACTCAACTAGTCTCCTTCACTTAAAAGTGCTGAGTCAAGTAATGTAAGCGAGAGGAGAAACGTCTTCATTCACTGCCAGAGTATCTAACGGAGGTGCCCTTGTCATACCAGTTAAAACTGATAGCGTCTCTATTGTAATGGCATCAACACATCAGCACTGAGTAATGGCATCAACACTGATAATCTCCTCATACCTGCCAATCATGGTTGACTGACAAAAGTTTGAAGGTGAATTCCTGAAGTCGCCGTCTTGAAGGGGGTTCGTCTTTTTGAGTAGATTCACGTTTCAATCACGATCACATCATTCCACGAAGGTTAAGTAGCGATACTTCTGAATGAGTTCTGCTCAGAGGCCTTTACGGCTTCGAACTAAGCAATGTTCAATCTTGAATGTAGGGCCATATGGGAAGTTTTGTTAGTCAACCAGTTGTCAGCCTTGTGTTCAACTGTGATCAGCTTGGAGTTTGAGACTTTCCGGCAAGATGATTCAGAGTGCTGCCGATCTGTGCAACTTTGTCGGAAGCTGCAAACTGCCTTCAGAAATATAAGTCATGTGCTAAGACTAGAGCAGGCAACCGCCCTGTTGTCTGTCGTGAGTTTGAAATCTTTTGCAGGCTGGCTGTCGAAGGGTAGGCACGGCCAATGGTGCTCAGCCCAAAGCACCTCAAAACGATGGCAAAACTTACTGGGAGGTGTCTCCCTGTTTGAGAACATTTAGGAAGGAATTACAGAGTCATGGGGTTGTTTGATCGAGTCAGCCGAGTTGTTCGCTCTAACCTAAACGCTGCAGTTAGTGGCGCCGAAGATCCAGAAAAGATCTTGGACCAGGCCATCATTGACATGCAGGAAGACCTGGTGCAGATGCGTCAGGCAGTGGCCAAGGCGATCGCCTCTCAAAAGCGGGTACAGCAGCAGTATGAGCGCGCCCACTCTGAAGCGAACACCTGGCAACAGCGGGCCCAGCTAGCGCTGCAAAAGGGCGATGAAAACCTGGCGCGGGAAGCCTTAACCCGCAAAAAGGCGCAGAGTGAAACCGCTACAGCCCTCAAAACCCAGCTCGATTCCCAGGTCACCCAGGTTGATAGCCTCAAGAAAAATCTGATTGGTTTAGAAAGTAAAATTTCAGAAGCCAAGACCAAGAAAGACATGCTCAAGGCGCGCGTCAGTGCCGCCAAGGCCAACGAGCAGCTCCAAAGCACCATGACCTCAATGAACACGAACAGTGCCATGGGGGCCTTTGAGCGCATGGAAGAAAAAGTCCTGATGATGGAAGCGAAATCTCAGGCAGCTACCGAGCTAGCGGGTTCCGACCTAGAGAGCCAGTTTGCCGCTTTAGAAGCCGGGGGCGATGTCGATGATGAACTCGCGGCGATGAAAGCCCAACTGGCCGGGGGGTCTACCAGCCAGAGTCAGTTGCCGGCCGCTGACGAACCGGTCGCGGCCCCAGCCGATGCGGTTGTCGACGCGGAGCTAGAAGCCCTCAAAACTCAACTCGATAACGTCTGAGTAGAGACCGTGTCGTTTGATTAGACCGTTGGCAGGGGCAGAGATGTCCCTGCCTTTTTATGGGCGATCGGGAACCGGGCATCCGGCAAAACCTGCGATAAGGTGGAAATTGCCACCGCCACATCGCCGACCTATGCAATTTGCCGATCGCCTCGCCCCGCTGCAGACCAATGTCTTTGCCGATATGGATCGGGCGAAGGCCAATGCCCGCCAATCAGGGCAAACCATCATTGATCTGTCCTTAGGGTCTTCTGACCTCCCGACTGCGCCCAACGTACTGGACACGATTTCCGCTGCCCTCTACGACCCCAGCACTCACGGCTACTCGCTATTTCACAGCACCCTGCCCTTTCGCCAAACCGTCGCCGCTTGGTACACCGGCAAATTCGGCGTCCCCGTTGACCCGGAAACGGAGGTGCTGCTGCTAATTGGCTCGCAAGAAGGCACCGCTCACCTACCCTTAGCAGTGTTAAATCCGGGTGACTTTGCCCTGCTCACCGACCCCGGCTATCCCTCCCATGCGGGGGGCGTTCACCTCGCCAGCGGCCAGTTTTACACGATGCCGTTGCTGGCCGAAAATGGCTTTTTGCCTCAGTTTGCCGACATTCCAGCAGCGGTATTAACCCAGGCTCGCATGATGGTGCTGAGCTATCCCCACAATCCCACCACGGGGTATGCCACCTTAGCGTTTTGGCAGCAAGCGGTGGCCTTTTGCCAAACCCATGACCTAGTGCTGGTGCACGACTTTCCCTACGGCGATGTGACCTATACTGGCGAACCCGCGCCATCGGTGCTGCAGGCCGATCCCGACAAAACGGTCGCAATCGAGTTTTACTCCATGTCAAAGTCCTACAACATGGGCGGCTTTCGGGTCGGCTATGCGATCGGCAACGCCCAGCTGATCGCGGCGCTGCGACAGGTCAAAGCGGTCATTGATTTCAACCAGTATCCCGGTATTGTGCAAGGGGCGATCGCAGCTCTGTCAGGCCCCCAAGACGGCGTTGCCCACACCGTCAAGACCTTTCAACAGCGGCGCGATACGTTTGTCGATGCCCTGGCACGGATTGGTTGGACCGTTGATAAACCGGACGCGACCCAGTATTTGTGGCTCAAACTCCCCGCCCCCTGGGCACAAGATTCCATAAACTTTTGTGTCAGATTAGTAGAGGCGACCGGTGTGGCCCTGGCGCCAGGCCGGGGATTTGGCAAATACGGTGAAGGGTATGTTCGCGTTGCCCTCGTGCAGCAACCCGACGTCCTCGAAACGGCGGTGCAAAAAATCCAGCACTTTCTCAAAACGGCTTGAATTAGGGATCGGCGCTTAAATAATGTCCCTAGGACAGACAATTGTCTGTAAGGGTTTGACAGTGCCACCCCCCCTGCGATCGAGGAGGCTATTTTTAAGCAAATCCCATAGCCCAGCCTCATTCTGCCCAGCGTGATAACCGAGGCTGATCACCCCCGAATCAGCAAGCATCCAGCATTCCAATCTCTTACTAAACTGGTGAACCGATGTCTCTCTCCCCGGATGAAACGAAACAGCTTTTAGAGCGCCTAGTCTTTATCGATGGCACTGCTGATGAGTGGGTGCAAGACGTGTGGGGCCTCAGTCCAACTCTGGGCGAAACCGCCGCTCGTTTAGTCGATGTGCTGAATGGATTGATCGACTGCACAGCCGATGAGAAGTTAGAAAATCTGCTGCAGGGATTTTATCGCGAGCAGTTTAACGACTAGCAGCCGTTCATCCACAACGACAATGACTCGCGGTGGGATGAGTCTCTGGGCGGCTGCGATCGCCCAGCCAAAGAACTACGACTTCCCCCCTCCTGGAAACGTCGGCCAGCAGAGGAGTCGGGGCGGCAAATTGGTCGCACCGCTTGAAAGCATCGGTATCACACGGTTCCCACAAGGGTTACTGGCCCAATCAGGACTTTACGGATTACAGTCAATTCGGTTACCATTAGAGACTGTGTTAAAACCATAAAACAACAGGCATTGAATGGCTAAGAAGAGTATGGTTGCGCGCGAGCGCAAGCGCGAAAAAATTGTTGCTCAGTACGCTGAGAAGCGAGCCGCGCTTTTGGAAGAATTCCAGAACGCCGAAGGCCCCCAGGCCAAGTTCGCAGTTCATCGCAAAATTCAACAGTTGCCTCGGGCCAGCTCTCGCACTCGTTTGCGTAATCGCGGTTGGAAAACGGGCCGCCCTCGGGGTTACTACCGTGACTTTGGGCTGTGCCGTAACCAACTGCGTCAAATGGCTCACGAAGGGTTGTTACCCGGCGTGGTGAAGTCGAGCTGGTAAAGGCTCCGAACCAATCGGACTGAATTAATAGGGCTGGGAGCGTCGCCACCAACTCCCAGTTAGTTCTTAAACCCTAGATGCGGGGGTGGCAACTTGATGACATCTATTTGCAACGGAGAAAGTTATGTCGCGTTATAGAGGGCCTCGGCTCAGAGTCGTGCGTCGATTGGGTGAACTGCCCGGTCTGTCGCGCAAAGCGCCTCGCAAAGCGTATCCGCCCGGACAACATGGTCAGGCTCGCAAGAAGAAGACCGAATATGCAATTCGACTAGAAGAGAAGCAAAAGCTGCGCTTTAACTACGGCGTCAGCGAGAAGCAACTCGTGCGCTACGTGAAAAAGGCTCGCAAAGCCGGCGGTTCGACCGGATTGGTCATCCTGCAACTGTTGGAAATGCGGTTGGATAACACGGTGTTCCGTCTCGGGTTTGCACCGACAATTCCCGCCGCTCGCCAAATAGTCAACCATGGTCACATCAATGTGAATGGTCGTCTGTTGGATATTGCCAGCTATCAGTGCCGGCCAGGCGATGTGGTCTCAGTGCGCGATCGCGAAGCTTCCAAAACGATGGTTCAGGGCAACCTAGAGTTTCCTGGCTTGGCTAACGTACCAGTTCATTTAGAACTGGACAAAGAAAAACTGTCTGCCAAGGTCAACGGCATCATCGAGCGCGAGTGGATCGCCCTCAACGTTAACGAACTGCTGGTGGTTGAGTACTACTCCCGGAAGGCGTAGACCGCTATCCCTTGATCAGCCCGTGTGATTCTTGCGTTAAAACCCTCAGAGTCTTGTGACCTGGGGGTTTTTGCCATTTATAGCCGTTGTCAGCCCGGTTAGGGCAAGACTGCAGAGCCACTTTGCGGCGGCACTAAGGAGCAGGGTGCTGAGGTATCCTCAGCGAAGTTGCCAGCGCTCTGGTTTCCCCGTCGCCATATCATTACAAAAGTGCGAGACTTGCGCCTTGACGCCGCTCCGTCCCGTAGAATGTTGCCGACCTGAAAGTAATTGAGCCATTGAGGCAATCACTGGAGTCTGTGACCATTAGAGACAGTTTCGAGCTTATAGATTGCCGGGAACTAGCGCATGGTTCGACCAATCGCGGCTGAAACGAAGAGGTTACTGCAGGCAATCGCGAGTTGTCGGCGATCGCTGAATTGAATTGTGGGCGATCGCCACCACCGCAGATTACCAATGCCAAGATTTTCACCAAATACATTTACTGATGAAGGATACCGACTAATGCTGAAGCAAGCCAGACAACTTATGGCCTACGGGTTAATCGCGACTGGGGCTACGCTGGCCAATTTAGCCTTGGCTAACCCGGCTACCGCCGAAGTCACGATCGCTTATTGCGAGGCTGAGTCTCATGCCATCAACGTGTTTCGCGATGGCGATCTCGACGCGCCCGATAGCGAACTCAAAATCCGCATTTTCTGGCGGGAAAAAGCGATTGTGTTTCTGGAATCCCCAGCCATCCGCGAGCCCAATCCCGAAGGCTACACCTATAGCAATCAGTTTGGCGAAAACCAGTGGACGCTGTTTGTGCCCAATAGCGAGGCATCCTCTTGCTCTTTGTCGAGGGATGGTGAGGTAATTGACACGGGTGAGGTGACGCAGCGAGAACCGTCAAGTACAGGTGGCGTTTGACCTCAGTTCTGAGTGGTGCCGTTGTACAGCGTTGGGACGACACGGCTTGCATAGCAATGGGAATGCGTAGAGTAGGGAATCGAGAGTTGAATTTTGCATCCTTGAGCCCAACCCTGATTAGCGATCAGCAAACTTCCGAATTCGGAACTCTGATGTCCCAACTTCCAACTCTCCGCCCACACCGCTCCTTCACGCCGCACGCCAGCGAGTATTTGGTACGGGCACAGCATCGTTACAAAAGCGCGAAACTTTCGCTTTCCTTCATCAAGTCGCCGTAGAATAATGCCGACTGTAGGCGATTTTGCGGTGGATGGCACTAATTTCCTCTACAGTTGGCCTGTGAACTGCATTTTTGAGACTTGAGGACTGCCCATGAGCTACCGGATGGATCGCCGCGCCTATGCCGAGACCTACGGCCCCACCGTGGGCGATCGCGTGCGGCTGGCCGATACCGCCCTCATCATTGAAGTCGAGCGGGACTTCACCACCTATGGCGATGAGGTGAAATTCGGCGGTGGTAAGGTCATTCGCGACGGCATGGGGCAGTCACCCATTTCGCGGGAAGACGGCGCAGTGGATACGGTGATTACCAACGCGCTGATTCTGGACTGGTGGGGCATCGTCAAAGCGGATATCGGTATTAAGGATGGCCGCATTACTAAAATCGGTAAGGCGGGCAACCCCTACATCCAGGACAACATTGACATCGTCATCGGTCCTAGCACCGAAGCGATCGCGGGCGAGGGCATGATCCTTACCGCTGGCGGTATTGACGCCCACATTCACTTCATTTGTCCCCAGCAGATTGAAACCGCTATCGCTTCGGGCGTCACCACCATGATCGGCGGCGGCACCGGCCCCGCCACGGGTACCAACGCGACCACCTGTACCCCTGGCCCCTGGCATATCTGGCGGATGTATCAGGCGATCGACGCCTTTCCACTCAACTTTGGTTTTATGGGTAAGGGCAATAGTGCGCTCCAACCGGGACTGCGGGAGCAAGTGGAAGCCGGGGCCATCGGCCTGAAGCTACATGAAGACTGGGGCACGACGCCAGCGGCGATCGATACCTGCCTCAGTGTGGCGGAAGACTATGACGTGCAGGTGGCCATTCACACCGACACTCTCAACGAATCGGGCTTTGTGGAAGACACCGTCGCTGCCTTCAAGGGCCGGACGATTCACACTTATCACACGGAAGGAGCTGGCGGTGGCCACGCCCCGGACATTATCAAAGTCTGTGGCGAGAGCAACGTGTTGCCCTCCTCAACGAACCCAACGCGCCCTTACACCACCAATACTCTTGAAGAACACCTCGATATGTTGATGGTGTGTCACCACCTCAGCCGCAGCATTCCTGAAGATGTCGCCTTTGCCGAATCACGTATTCGTCGCGAAACCATCGCCGCCGAAGACATCCTGCATGACTTGGGGGCCTTCAGCATGATCTCGTCCGACTCCCAGGCCATGGGTCGCGTGGGCGAGGTCATCATCCGCACCTGGCAAACCGCTCACAAAATGAAGGTGCAGCGCGGCGCTCTGTCAGAAGACAGCGATCGCAACGATAACCACCGAGCCAAACGGTACATCGCTAAGTACACCATTAATGCGGCCATCACCCATGGCGTTTCCCATATCATTGGCTCTGTCGAAGAGGGCAAACTGGCGGATCTGTGTCTCTGGAAGCCCGCCATGTTTGGCGTGAAACCGGAAATCGTAATTAAAGGTGGGGCAATCGCCTGGGCACAAATGGGCGACCCCAACGCCAGCATCCCCACACCCCAGCCGGTCCATATGCGACCCATGTTCGGCAGCTACGGCGGGGCGATCGCGGCAACTAATGTCAGCTTTATGTCCAAGGCTGCCGTGGACTCAGGCATCGCGGCACAAATCGGTCTGCAAAAACCACCAGAAGCCGTTCACACCATTCGCAGTCTCAGCAAAGCCGACATGAAGCTCAACACCTATCAGCCCCACATGGAGGTCAATCCCGAAACCTACGAAGTCCGTGCCGATGGCGAACTGCTCACCTGCGAACCGGCCGACGTGCTACCCATGGCCCAACGCTACTTCTTGTTCTAACATCGACCTGACCAATCCCGATTTTGCCACAGCAACTCTACCGCCTTTGAGGGCTGAAACCCATAATTGCAGTGTTGATTTCTGACAGGGTTGGTTTCTGACAGGAACGCGTCTACGGTTCCTGAGTTCAGTCTTTGCCTTATGGTTTACTCACTGCGGTTTTGGGCATCGACAAAGTTCATGGGTCGAAAGATTGGGCTGGCCCTGTCAGGTGGGCTACTGGTCGCCCTGAACTCCGGTTGTGTCGGCTCGGTACCCAGATCCTTCGATGTACTTGGAGGCTCTATGGAGCCAACCCTTCAAGTCGACGATAGCCTCTTGATTTCGCCGGGTGTTTACAGAAATGCGAATCCCCAGCGGGGCGACATCGTGACGTTTACGCCGCCGCCGCCCGCACTCGGGGGAGATCCGAGGAACGACGATCCTTGGATATTTCGCGTTATCGGCCTGCCAGGCGAGACCTTTGAAATCCGTGATGGTCAAACGCTGATCAATGAGGTACCGCTGTCAGAGCCTTACATTAGCGAGCCGCCTACATATACATTCGAGCCAGTGACGATTCCCGAAGATGCTTACGTAGTTTTGGGAGACAATCGCAACAATGCTTTTGACAGCACTCATTGGGGTTTTCTCCCCGAAGAAAATATTATTGGCAGGGCAGCATTCATTTATTGGCCAGCGGGTCGCTTGGGGTCGGTGTATGACTGATGCCACAGCGATCCTAGGCAGCTTGATTAAGTCCATAGGGAGTCATTGCTTCAGCCAACACTGGTTCAAGCTGTAGGCTTGTGGAATAGCCATTACCATCCGACCTTATATTTGCTTAAGCTGATTGCTCGTTAGAGTCGCATTTCTAGTGAAGATTTAGTGAAGAGTTTTTGGCATGGTCTCACCTCTCTCAACTGCCTATTAGAAATGAGTTGCAAATCCCAGAGCTGCCTAAAAACTCATGATGCTTAAGGTCAGCGAGCTGCCTGAGAGCGGTGTGTTGAGTAGAAGACTCCGTAAGCGTTTTGGTCAATCAGCTCTCAACAAGCCGTAGTAGAAATCTCGGAGCTCTGGACAGCTAACCCATGCGGTTTTTGCGTATTTTATTAGGCCTTTTCATTTCTTACCCACGTAGATTTATCATTGTCACGCTTGTCTACCATTGCCATATTAAGTCCAGGCACCTACCAAGAATCCTTTTCAAAAGCAGTGCACTTCTGAAGATTCAAAGCGTAAGAGACGCGCGACTTTCACTTTTGAGTCAGGCTATAGCGTTTTCACGGCAAGTGAGGGACAGAAATTTCCTGGAGACTTTGTACTAAGTCAAAGGGTGCACCTCATCAGGCCAGAAAATGCGATGCGGCTCAGCCAGAACGCCCTTAATTTACGGCATAGCCGTAATTACCAAGGGTCAGGAAACAATTTATCTAGGGTGGTAAGGCACTTCATCATCTACCTCAGTGCTAACCCTTGATAACGCAATTCTTATGAATAACAGGGTATTTCAATTCTAACACTGTCATTCATCAGACCTGCTGAATAAGCAGATCACCAGTCATGGAAAATAACGCATTTATTTTAGAAGTCATCAGACTTACAAATAATTTCCGAGTTCAGAATGGGTTATCTCCTCTCTCAGTTGACACTAATCTGACGGAGGCGGCTCAATACCATTCTCAAAACATGGCGACTGCCGACTTTTTTAGTCATCAAGATCCAGCGAACCAAAATTCTCGCGATCGAGCTACCCGGTTTGGGTATGAATCTAGAAGCGTTGGTGAAAACATTGCCGCTGGACAGCCAACCCCACAAGCGGTTTTCAATAGTTGGCTAAACAGTCCGGGACACCGGAACAACATGTTGAATGCCAATTGGAATGAGATTGGAGTCGGTTATTACTATCTGCAAAATGATTCCGGCTCCGTAAATTACAGAGCTTATTGGACTCAGGTTTTTGGCAAAGGCGACATCGAAAACCCTGCTGCCACACCAACGCCTACTACATCAAATCCTGCTTTACCCCCAGGATTTGATGCGCTGCAGTATGGGGCTTCTTACAGTGATCTGATTGAAGCATATGGCAGTAATGCGGCAGCGCTTCAGGCCCATTACCTGACTCAAGGTCAAGCCGAGGGGCGATCGCCTAATCGGTTCGATGCGGCTCAATATTTGGCGGCTTATGATGACCTGACCAATGCGTTTGGCAATGACTTGCAGGCTGCCACCATACACTATATTCAGGTTGGCTACTGGGAAGGCAGATCGACAGAAGGTGGGATGTTCGATCCGGCTCAATATCTGGCCTCCTATGACGATTTGATCAATGCCTTTGGCTATGACCTGGCAGCGGCAAGACAACATTATCAACAACATGGGCAGCGCGAAAATCGCAATCCAGATGTCTTTGATGAAGGTCGGTATTTGGCTTCACATGCTGATTTGATACAAGCCTTTGGCTACGATTTAGCCGCCGCAACTCAGCACTATATCTCGCATGGCAGCCGAGAAGGACGCAGCCATGATAGTTTTGACCCCGTCGCTTATTTGAATAACTATGCTGATTTGCAAGCGGCGTTGGGCTCAGATTTAGCCGCTGCAACTCAACATTATGTACAGATGGGATTTGCCGAAGGGCGGACTTGAGCATAGTCACAATCTCAGGCCTCAGGACAAAAGCTGCAGCCTGATGGAATTCGGCGTGCGGCAATAGGCAGCATGGCTCAACAGAAAGCTAATGCCAATAGCGCGACCAGCTTTAGCTTGATCTCTCACGCGGCGATCGATTTGGCTCAGTTTATGACTGATGCCACCGCCATGCCGGGAAGATTGAGGAAGTCTGATGCGAGGGACGACTCATGCGGGGATGTTGGCGCTGGCTGAGATTTTGGGGACTGGCGATCGCGGCCGCAATGCTCCTACCTATGTGGGTTCATCCGGTGGCCGCGACGAGATCGCCCCAAGCCCGCGTCGTACAACTTGCTCAGAACCATCTTGATGCGCTCGTTCAGCAGGGCCATCAGCAGTTCGACGATCGCGACTACGCCGGAGCAGCGCAAAGCTATCGCGAGGTATTAGAGCAGCTGCCGCAGAGTCACTCGACTGCCGATTACCGGCCTTTAGTGACGAATAATCTGGCTCGCACCTATTTGCTGACTGACCAGTACGAGCCGGTCGTGCCGCTGCTAGAAACGCTAGATGCCAATGGCCAGGCATCGCCCAACGCCCTAAGCAACCTAGCGCTGGCCTATTATTCACTGGGAAATTACGCTCAGGCTGAGCAAATTTTGACCCGCGTGCTCATCGAATGGGAGGCGATTCGCACTGGAGACGATTTGGATGCTTTAGACAAAGTCACCCTCTTCGAACAGCAGGCTTATAGCTACACGCTGATGCAGCGATCGCTCGTCGCCCAGGGCAAAACCACCGCAGCGCTGGAAGTGGCCGAGCGGGCTAAGGCCAGGGCCTTAGTGGAACAGTTGGTGCAGCAGCAGCGGGGCGATCGCCAACCTGACCCACTCACCGCCGCTCAAATGCAGGCGGTCGCGCGACAGCAAAACACCACGCTAGTGGTCTATGCAGCATTAGGGGATGGACGCCGCGTGTTGGGAAACGAAGTCGAAACCGAAACCGATCTATACGCCTGGGTGATTGCGCCCCAGGGGGAGATGCAATTTCGCCAAACGCCCTTAGCTACGGTTTGGCAGGGCATGGGCCTACGCAGCGCTGTTAGCAGTCCCCTATCCCCTTTTGAGACGCTCGTACAGCAAACGCGAGAGGCTTTGGGCGTCACTACTCGCGGCATCGGGGTGGTGCCAACGGCTCGTCGCGTGACCGACGATTTGCCGCCGACCAATCCGCTACCGCTGCGATCGCTCTACGAGATTCTGATTCAGCCAATTGCCCCGCTATTGCCCACGGACTCTAGCGATTTGGTCACCTTCATTCCCCAAGGGCCTCTATTTTTGGTGCCTTTTGCCGCCCTAGCAACGGGGGACGACAGCTATCTGGTCGATCAGCACGCAATTGCGCTGTCGCCCTCGGTGCAAACGCTGTCGCTGGTCTCCGGCACCAACACTGCCACGGGTAGCAGTCTGATCGTGGGCAATCCGGTGACGATGCCCAGTCTCGCCCCCGAACCGGGCCTGCCACCCCAGTCGCTGCCGCCCTTGCCAGGTGCCGAAGCGGAAGCGATCGCGATCGCCGATCTGTTCGTCACCGAGCCCCTTATCCGCGAACAGGCCACCGAAACGGCGATCGTGCAGCAAATGCCCCAACAAAGCATCATTCATCTCGCCACCCACGGTCTGCTTAATCTGGATGCGCGGCTGAACGAATTTGGCCTGCCCACTGACCCTAGCGCTCCGACTGCAACTGACAGTGACGTTTACGTCACACCGGGAGCGATCATCGTCGGCGACAACGTGACGGTCGGAGGCACCGATGCCAGTGTTGCCCTTGCCAGGGAACGAGTCGTGCGGGTTAGTATGCCGGGCGTGTTAGCTTCGCCGCATCGGCCACAGACGATGGCTGGCTCACAGCGGAAGAGATTGCTGCCCTCGACTTGCAGGCTGATCTAGTGATCCTCAGCGCCTGCGACACCGGGCGCGGCAGAATCACGGGCGATGGCGTCGTGGGTCTTGCGCGAGCGTTTTTAGCCGCCGGAGCCGACACCGTCATTGTTTCCCTCTGGCAGGTGCCCGACGAGCCCACAGCGGCGCTCATGGTGGCCTTTTATGAGCAGCTCGCGCAGACGGCGAATAAAGCGATCGCCCTGCAAAACGCCATGCAGCTCACCCAAAATCAGTTTCCTGACCCTCGCAACTGGTCAGCCTTCGTCCTCGTTGGCGAAAGCCGCTAAGAGCCACTCTGACGGGTCAAGGAACGCCTATCGGCAATCACATCACGCCACTTCAGCGGTGTTGTCATCAATCGCTTCTGCTTCCGCCAGTTCGACGAGAAACTGTAGGGCTTTGGCCATGTAGAGGGCACAGGTTTTGGGCGATCGCCCATAAAATGCAGACCAAGCGGCTCCCTTTTGCGCTTCGTACTGGCCGAGGCGATCATCCCGGCCATCCACCCAGGCCAGTCGCACGGCGTGCCCCGTCAGCACATCTAGCGAGATATAGTCGTCGAACTGTAGATCGGGGTTGCCTTGGAAAATAGCCGCCAGCTCGCGCAGGGCTTCGACGGTGAGATGACGGTATTCCGGGGCATGAATTTTAGTCAGCAAGTGATCGAGTCGGCGGGCAAAATTGGCTTCGCCGGGCGTCATTTCTGAAAGCACGGATTCGCTGTCGATGCGGTTGCGGCGATCGAGCTTGTCGCCGATGATCACGCCTTTGCAGTGGTGCAACAGTTCCCACATTTGCTGATAAAACGCTTCGGGCAGTCGCGTGAGTTCGCCATCGATCTGGCGCTGACGCCACCAGTCCTCGACCTCTAGGGCAACCGTTTCGACCTGGTCGGGCACGAGCCGCCACTGAATCGCTGATTTGGCTTTGATGTGCAAGGATTCTTGCTTAAAGAGGGTGCGATTGAGGCCGCTGTAGCTGGCCAAAACCTGCTGCAGCAGCATCTTTACTTCGTAGGGACTGAGGGACGTGAGGCGATCGTAGGCTTCGTCACGGGGAATGTGATGCTCGCGAGCCATTTCGCTAGTCAATAGAAGAATCAGGTAGCCCACCCGCAACGTCAGCAAACCGTCGAAGAGGGTGGGTTCGGCTTTGATCAACACGCTGAGATAGACCACAATCTCTTGGGTCAGGGCGCGATCGCGCTCATCTTCGCCACAGTATTCGACGATCTTGTCCATGATCTCAGAGTGGGGCATCGGATCGCGAATCAGCGAGCCATCGCTGTAGGCTTTGCCGACGGTGACATACTTTTGCCGCACCAGCAGCTCCGTCACCGCATCGGATAGGTTGACGTCGATTTTGCAGAGCAGGCCAGCGGTACGCCGCACAATCAGCCAGTGCTCATGGCGGCCCGCCTTGACGTAGACCTCTTCCAGCAAATCGCGCAGGGTGAGGGGATGCTCGGGCTGTCCCAAGGCCGTTTTAAACTCAAGGCCTTCCAACGCCAATAGTCGGGCCAGTAGCTCCACCTGTTCGTAGAGGTTGGTCGAATATTGCAGCGTATTGATCAAGCTAGCAGTGTCCGTCTCGCGCTCAATGTTAAACAGCTGCCAAACATCGAGAGGCTGCGTGGCTTCGGGCACCCACGAGAGGTAAGCCGACACCCAGGGCATATAGCGCAGCGAATGATCGCGCAGGGCATAGACGCCAATGTCGTCGATGCGCTCAGTCCCCGCCGTCAACAGCAACTGATAGAGCGGCCCCAACACCACGGGCACCGCTCCACATTTGCCAGTTTTCAACTCTTGGATCAGCTGCAGCAGCGGCGATTCATGAATCGGTCGCCGCCCCAGTTCAAACATTTCGTGGGTCAGCAGCAGCGTCATCGTCGGTCTTCCCAAGGCATTCCAGTGATAGCGAATGTAGTCCAGTTCGCTGTGAATTAGCGCCACCAAAAAGTGGTAGTCGAGGGTGACGTAAAACTTCTGCGGATCTAGAAAAGAAGGCAGATACACCACCATTTCACCCTGGATGCGAAACACCTGAGCGGTCGTGAGGCCGCGCAATCGCCGAATGGGGCGTCCCGTGAGTCCCAGCTTTGGGTTCCAACCAATATGGGCATACACGGCGGACAATTCTGCCGACGGATAAACCTTGACCGGCTCTACC
>JBHJJI010000376.1:0-6725 GCA_050042805.1 Leptolyngbyaceae cyanobacterium | reverse complement strand
TGGGACGACCGAAATCACTCCGCTGAATGACCTACAGCGCCACATCTTGGCACTCATGAAGATCCCAGAAACCATTTATGAGGTGCCCGTACACACTTAAATTTATTCCCAACACTGCTCAGAAATGAGCGAACCAAGAGTACTAACGCTACGAGTTTGTCAGGTTAACGACAGAAGGCCACGAGGTTGGCGGTTATTTGTAGAAGTGTTCGAGATCGCTCAACGTGACTGGGACGGGTGGGGCGATCGGGGATCGCCCGGCCTCTCGGACGAGAGATTGCATCGCTTACCGGCCTGTCTCATAATTCAATGGCAAACTAAACCCCAGTTAGGTCAGGACGGCGAGATCAGGGTGAAACTGTGAAGCCGCACCCCCTCATCACCCATAGCTGCGATACGGGAGAGATATGACAACAGTGCAGACGGTTAGCACCACCCCTTATTCTGATCAGAAGCCCGGTACTTCTGGCCTGCGCAAAAAGGTTCCCACCTTTCAACAAGCGCATTATTTAGAGAACTTTGTGCAGTCGATTTTTGACAGTCTTGACGGCATTCAAAATCAGACGTTGGTGCTGGGGGGCGATGGTCGCTATTACAACCGTACCGCCATTCAAATCATTCTCAAAATGGCCGCTGCCAATGGCTTTGGCAAAGTGCTCGTGGGTCAGGGCGGCATTCTCTCCACGCCTGCAGCTTCCTGTGTGATTCGCAAAAACCAGGCCTTCGGCGGCATCATTCTCTCCGCCAGCCACAACCCCGGTGGCCCCGACGAAGACTTTGGCATTAAGTACAACATTGACAATGGTGGCCCCGCGCCCGAAAAAGTCACCAGCGCGATTTTCGACTGCAGCAAAACCATTCGCGAATACAAAATCTTGGATGTGGCAGATGTTGATCTCGATCGCATCGGCACCACCACCCTGGGCAACATGACCGTCGAGGTGATCGACTCGGTGGCTGATTACGCCGCCCAAATGGAAACTCTGATTGACTATGCGCAGATTCAACAATAGGTGAGCAGTGGCGATTTCCGCCTCTGCATTGATCCCCTACACGCGGTCACCGGCCCCTATGCCAAAGCCATTTTTGAGCGCCGTCTGAATGCCCCAGCGGGCACCGTACAAAACGGCGAGCCGCTGGAAGACTTTGGCGGTGGCCACCCAGATCCGAATTTGGTTTACGCCAAGAGCCTGGTGGATGTGATGTTTCAGCCCGATGGGCCAGACTTTGGAGCCGCTTCCGATGGGGATGGCGATCGCAACATGGTGCTGGGTCGCAATTTCTTTGTCACCCCTAGCGACAGCCTCGCGGTGCTGGCAGCTAATGCCACGCTGGTGCCCGGCTATCGCGATGGCCTCGCGGGGATCGCGCGATCGATGCCCACCAGCCAAGCGCCCGATCGCGTGGCCGAAAAACTCGGCATCGAATGCTACGAAACGCCCACCGGCTGGAAGTATTTTGGCAATCTGCTCGATGCCGACAAAGCCACCCTCTGCGGCGAAGAAAGCTTTGGCACGGGCTCTAACCACATTCGTGAAAAAGATGGTCTGTGGGCGGTGCTGTTTTGGCTCAACATTTTGGCGGTCAAACAGCAATCTGTCGAAGCCATCGTCAAAGCGCATTGGGCCACCTATGGTCGCAACTTTTATTCGCGCCACGATTACGAAGGGGTCGATAGCGATCGCGCCAATACACTGATGGGCAATCTGCGGGCCGCGGTTGGCTCCATGGTCGGTCAAACCTTCGGCAGCTACACCGTCGCCTATGCCGACGACTTTAGCTACACCGATCCCGTTGACGGCAGCATCGCAGACAAACAGGGCATCCGCATCGGCTTCACCGATGGGTCGCGCATCATCTTCCGGCTGTCGGGCACCGGCACCCAAGGGGCCACCCTACGCCTCTATGTCGAGCGGTACGAAGCCGATACGAGCAAGCACGACCAAGATCCCCAGACCGCCCTCGCCGACCTGATCACCCTAGCTGACGAAATTGCCCAGATCAAAGCGCTGACGGGCCGTGATGCCCCCACCGTGATCACCTAAACGACCGCTGCCCAAAGACGAACGTTCAGGTTGGGCGAGCTGTGTTCGCCCCTGCCCGCTGACCTTTATCGAGAGATGTAATGGGCCTTTGCGTTTACTTGCTCCGCCATGGCGAGACCGAATTCAGCAAAACCGGGGGCTTTTGCGGTGCCCTTGATCCCGAGCTCACGGCTGAAGGCACAGCGATGGCTGAGGCGTTTGCCCAGCGCTACCAATCGATGGCTTGGCAGGCCGTGTATGTCAGCCCGATGAAACGCACGATCGCTACGGCCAAACCGCTTTGCAATGCCCTCGACCTGAAAATGGAAATTCGCGAGGGACTCAGGGAAATTCAGTATGGCGAATGGGAAGGCAAAACCGCTGAAACCGTCAAAGCCGACTATCCCGATGACTACATTCACTGGTTAGCTGAGCCGGCTTGGAACCCGCCCACTGGCGGCGAATCCTCTGTGCAAATTTCTAGCCGCGCAGCCCTCGTGATGGCGGAAATCGAGGAAAAATACACCTCTGGCAACATTCTCGTTGTCTCCCACAAGGCCACCATCCGCATCATTTTATGTAGCCTGCTCGGCATTGACCTGGGCCGCTACCGCGATCGCATCGCGTTGCCGGTCGCTTCTGTCAGCGTCGTCAGATTCGACATTCACGGACCACTGTTGGTTAAGCATGGCGATCGCAGCCACCTGCCCGCCGAACTCGATGCTCGCCCCGGCACATAAGAATCAAGCTGCCGCCTGAGAGCAAGACGAGCCATTTCGCAGCACCCCTCTGATTTACCAAATCTCAATTGCAGCAACATTTCCTGATTGATAGGGAGAATTCTCTGTAGACAAGGAAACCGCCATAAGATAGGTAAACTAGGACTAAATTCGCCTGGTAGTGCGCCCAGGTCAGCCCCAATATACCAACAGACCTAGAGCGAATCCACGGTTAGATCAGTCGCTATTTTGGGGATTATAAGAGCACTTATGTTAATAATTTTCACCTTCACTCATTCGCTCTTTATAAATCGATGAATCCAAATAATACAGCTCTACTACTGGTTGGTTTTCAAAATGATTATTTTTCCCAAGACGGCATTTTGACTGGTGTCATTGAAGAATCCGCAAAAACGACTAACACCGTCAAGAACACGATTCAACTATTAAAAGAGCTAATTAAGACACCGACGCTGATTATTGCTACGCCGATCTTCTTCACAAAAAACTATGAAGAATTGGTTGAGCCCGTTGGCATCTTAAACACGATCAAGGAAGTTGGGGCTTTTCAAGAAGGCACCAAAGGGTCTCAAACGATTGAAGAGCTATCACCCTTTCAGGACAGAATTTTGGAAGTTCCCGGAAAGCGAGGCTTGAACGCTTTTGTGAACACAGGTTTAGATGATTTGCTCAAGCAAAGAAACATTAAAAACCTGGTTTTAGCTGGTGCTGTCACGTCTGTTTGTATTGATTCCACCGGGCGCTCAGCTTACGAGCAAGGTTATCAAGTATCTGTCCTGCAGGATTGCACCTCTGCTCGAACCAACTTTGAGCAAGATTTTTATTTTGAGAACGTCTTTCCGCTTTACGCCAAGCCGATGACCTCTACACAGTTTTTAGAACAGCTAGAGCCCTCGGCTGTGTAGCGGCAGCAATCGGAAACGTTAGTACGCATGTCAGATAAAAATACCCACAATGAGTTGCATACGCAGATTCAATATCGCCTGATAGAAAAGCTTACTGAATCAGAACGGCGTTATCGTGAACTCGTTGAAAGTCTGCGGGAGATCGTGTTTGAGTGCGATCGCCAGAGCCACCTCACTTTTATCAACAAAGCTTGGACAGAAGTCCTGGGCTATTCTGTAGAAGACTCTAGGGGTCGAAAGCTAGAGGATTTTATTGATCAGAGTGATATTACAGCCTGGCAATCAGCCCTAAAGCAGCAAGCAGATTGCACTTTAGAACTGAGGTTTGCCGATCATCAAGGAACCATTTTTTGGTTAGAACTCTCAATCAGATTTGGCTCCCTCGATCGATTATCAGGCTCACTGATTGACATCACCGAGCGCAAGCGAGCAGCCACGACTCTGAAGCAAACCAATGAGGAGCTGGAAACTCGGGTCCAAGAGCGAACTAACGAACTGGTTCAGACGAATCATGAGCTAACCAGCACTCTACAGCAGTTAAAGAAAGCTCAGATACAGCTCATACAACAGGAAAAAATGTCTGGTTTGGGGCAACTGGTTGCCGGTATTGCCCACGAAATCAACAATCCTGTCAATTTCATTTATGGCAATATTGTCTATATTCAGGACTATGTCCAAGATTTACTAAAGCTGTTGCAGCACTATCAAAATTATTACCCTGATCCGGTCAGTGAAATCCAAGCCGAGATTAAACGCATTGATCTTGATTTTCTGCAGCCAGACTTATTAAAAATTTTGGATTCGATCAAAACTGGTAGCAGTCGAATCCATGAAATTGTCAAATCTCTGCGGATTTTTGCTCGACTAGATGAAGCTGAACTCAAGTTTGTTGATATTCACCACGGATTAGATAGCGCGCTGACAATTCTCAACCATCGACTGAAATCTCATCCAGATCGGGCAAGGATTAAAATTTTCAAATACTATGCCGATCTCCCTCCAATTGAATGTTATGCCGGGTTGCTGAATCAAGTTTTCATCAACATTCTAACCAATGCAATTGACGCATTAGAGTCTATTTCTAAAAAGCGATTTTTTGAGAATTGTAGTCATGATGTCAGCCAAATTACGATCCGCACTGCTTTGCTAGATGACAACCTAGTTCAAATTGAAATCTCTGATAATGGCGCTGGCATCCCGTTAGATCTCCAAGAACGAATTTTTGAGCCATTTTTCACGACTAAATCGGTGGGTCAGGGCACCGGCATGGGGATGTCTATTAGCTATCAGATTGTGACGGAAAGACACCACGGTCGATTAAAATGCTTGTCTTCGCCTGGAGAAGGCACAACCTTTTTAATTCAGATTCCGGTTCAACAGCCAGCAAACATCCCACGCTAGAAATGATGGGGCATCCTTTCCTCATCCGGCGTTCCTTGCCGCTGTTCAGAGACATCGTCTCTGAACAGCGGCCCAGCTAATCACTTCTGCATGTCGCAAGCATGCGGCCAATTATCATGCGTGAGCGATCGCGATCATTCATGCTGACATGCAACTCTGAGCAAAGATCGACTCAGCGGGTAGGTATGATTCTTTAAGGAGAGAAAATCCCTCCTAGTCTCACGCTTTCTTAGAGACGAGTGCAATCGTCAGCCAGCCATCACGCGCTAAAGTTACAGCCCAAAATTCAGTCAATCCCATAACGTCGGTTTCAGCCTTTTCTTTGTTTTGTCTAGAGAATCCTCCCTACCCTCTTCTCTGTCATGAAAACGCTTGTCCTCAACGCTGGTTCCAGCAGTCACAAAGCCGCCCTGTTTGACTTTGCCAAAGGTCAAGCAGCGCTGTGGCGATCGCAGCTCGATTGGACACATCAGGCGGGCAGCGTGGAACTGACGGCGCAGACAGCCGACGGTCGCCAGCACCAGGCCGTTTTAGAAACTGAGGATAAGACCACCGGTCTGCGATGGATGCTCGACACATTAGTCGCAGGCCCCGTGCAGGTGTTATCAGCACTGAGCGAGATTGAAGCGGTGGGCCACCGAGTCGTCCACGGCGGGCGCGACTATCAGCAGAGCACCCCCGTTACGCCAGCGGTCAAAGCCACTATTCAACAGCTCTTTTCCCTCGCGCCTGCTCACAATCCCGCCAACTTACAGGGCATTGAAGCGATGGAGACCATTTTGGCAGGGGTGCCTCAGGTGGCCGTTTTTGACACCGCCTTTCATGCCCAGATGCCTGCCGCCGCAAGCACTTACCCCGGCCCCTACGAGTGGGTTGAGCAGGGCATTCAGCGCTATGGCTTTCACGGCATTAGCCATCGCTACGTCGCCCACCGCACTGCTGAATTGATGCACCGAGAGTTGTCGGATCTCAAGCTAATTACCTGTCACCTGGGCAACGGCTGCTCGCTGTCCGCCATTCGCGATGGCATCAGTATCGATACCACGATGGGCTTTACGCCGCTAGACGGCTTGATGATGGGCAGTCGCTCGGGATCGGTCGATCCCGGCATTTTGTTTTATCTGATGCGCCACGACCATTGCACGCCCGATGAGCTGGATAAGCTGCTCAACAAAGCCTCGGGGCTTAAGGGCATTTCCGGTCTATCAAACGACCTGCGGCAGGTGTTAGAGGCAGCGGATCAGGGCAGCGATCGCGCCCAACTCGCCTTCGACATGTTCATCCACATTCTGCGCCGTCAAATCGGCGCCATGCTTGGTGGCTTAGGCGGGCTAGACGCCCTGGTGTTTACCGCCGGGATTGGGGAAAACAGCGCCGCCGTTTGGCAAGCCGCCTGCCAGCACTGGGAGTTTCTGGGCCTGCAGCTCGATCCGGCTAAACCGCAGCGTTCATCCACCGATCAAGATATTGCCGCTGCCGAGTCTAAGGTGCGGGTTTACATCATTCACACCCAAGAAGAATGGGCGATCGCGCAGGACTGCCTCACGATTCTCGGCGCATAATCCGCCGATCAGCGATCGCCATCCTATGGACTGACAAATTGTGAGTCACCGCTGGCGAGAAATGGAACTGTTGGCGATCGCCCAGCAAATTGA
>JBHJJI010000375.1:0-10067 GCA_050042805.1 Leptolyngbyaceae cyanobacterium | reverse complement strand
TAAATTCCTTGCTTCCACACAACCGGGCGCTTCTTCCAACCAGACTCAGGCTCGCTCAAAGAAGTTCCTCCTGCATTGCGCATTATCGCGAGTCTCACACCCCAACGCCTACCCCACCACTCCGCACAATTACTCAATCTTTATCCCCCAATCACTCCCCACAACTCCACTTCATCATTCCTTGATGTTGGAAGTTCCAAAAGTTACGGATAACACTGACAAGCTGCTGCTCATCCTCATCATCGATGTCACTGGGGTACCTCTCAGATCGAACCCGTCAGATATTCGCGTGGCGTCTTCGGCAAAGTCTGTCTGAGTGGCATGAGAAGCATTAGCTGCTGAAGCAGCTCAATGAGTAGCCGTAATTATGATAGGGTGCGTCACGCCAAGCGATGATGCACCAAAACCCATTCAGCCGGTGTTGGGGCTGTCGCCACACATACCCCTACAGCATCGTTTCATGAGGACTGTCGACTTTAGAAGGCCTGAAACCTTCACCTGAACAGCGCGAACTATCAGGGCGAGATTAATCCCAATAATGACATTCTCAAATGCCATTATAAAAACCTACCCAGTCACTCATCCTTCGAGCATTTGTACTGGATAGGTCTTCCGATCTCTGACTTCACCCACTCCCCAAATCCACTCGCGGACGGCTTTGGTTCTCAAGCTCGCATTTGCACCGGCATGACTAAATACGTCATCTGCAGCCCACCCAACGGAATGATGATCGATGGGCTGGTCGCGGTATTGCACTGGAGCTGCACTTCATTCGTGCCCAACGCTTTCAGGCCATCGAGCAGATAACGAACATTAAAGGCAATATCCAAAGCCTCCCCCGTAATCTGAGCTGCAACCACTTCACGGCCACTACCGACTTCTTGAGCATCAACCGAGACGGCAATTGACTGGTTCCCTGGATCGAGCGAAAGTTTAACAATATTATTTTTCTGATCGGCGAGCACGGCAATGCGCTCTAGGGCATCCATGAGGAGTTTGCGATCGAGGGTCACCTGTCGCTCAAACTGCTGGGGCACAAGCTGACGATAATTGGGATACTGCCCCTCTAACAGAATGGTGGTCAACCGCTGATCACCCAATTCGAAGATGGCTTGAGTCCGATCAAACTTCAGTGCGATCGGCTCGGATGAATTGTACGTTTGCAACATCCGCTCTAAATCACGAAGAGCTTTAGCAGGAACCGTCACATTCATTTTGATGTCATTATCAGTCGCCGCTGATGATTCGTCGCTCGTTTTCACTACTGCCAGTCGATGGCCATCAGTCGCCGCAAATTCTAAAATTTCTGGCTCAGCCGTCAAATGTACACCCGTCAGCACCTGCTTAGTTTCATCACCACTGGTAGCAAACAAAGCCCCTCTGAGGCCTTCTAACAACGTCTCTACCGATAGCTCCGCAGCCTGACCATCTTCCACCATTGGGAGGTTGGGGTAGTCGGCGGCGCTGAGTCCCCGAACTTGATATTCGCCGGATGAACTGGTGATCGTCACCGTGGCATCTTCACCCACTTCTTGAATCGTGATGTCTTCTTGAGGTAAGCGGGCCACAATGCTTTCCAACAATTTGGCGGGCAACGTCAGTTCACCGGGTTCTTCGACCGTTGCCTTAAAAGCGGTTTGAATGCTCATGGTTTCATCAAAACCAGTGAGCGTGACCTGTTGGTTTTCCTCATCGATTTTGACCAACACGTTGCTGAGAATTGGTTTCGTGGGCCGGGCCGGAACAACACGACCCACTAAGGCAAGGTGCGTATTCAGCTCACTTTGGGGACAAACAAATTTCATAGGAAAGTGGGGAAAAGTATCAAATTGGTTGCCAGTGATATTTGGACGAACCGGATGTTACGTCCTCAGCATGGACGAGTGCCCATCGTATCACCCTGACTTTTTCCTAGGTCATGGCCAGGGTCTTTCTAGACTCTAAAATCAAAAATTTTCTTATAGGAGTATTAGTAGAGCTTGCGGAAACTGTGGAGAAGCTGGGGATCGCTTGAAGAATCAGGCTTTGCCTGTCCTCACCCTTGTGGAAAAAGAGTTGAGAAAGTTCTAGCTTCTCCACAACCCTTGTGAGAGATAGATCTTTTCCACAAAATAGGCAAAATGCCGCAAAGTTCGCCGAGTGGTTTTCCACACAGGAACGTATTTTTTCCACAGATCATCCAGGCTAAATTTTACAATTCTTTAGGATGTTCAAAGCTGTTGCCGATCTACTGTTCGACGTGGCGATCCAAAAAATCTCTAGCGCGAGGACTGTGCTAGAGATTTCAAAGGACAGCGCGATCGCACTTGCTGTTGTGGTCAATGCAGATTGCGACGCCGCTTAACCTTGGGTAATGATCGTTGAAGCGGGAGTTCGATGTCTACCGGACAAATCACGCCACGCTGCTGAAGGCTGTGGAGAAATGTGGCGAATGATCTAGAGTTGAGCGTTATTCGGCAATGTTGATGCGATCGCTCACGTCTCTGACAACCTGGTTGACGCTGGGGTCTTTTTTGATCTGTTTGGCGATCTTGTCGCAGCTGTACATCACCGTCGTGTGATCTTTACCCCCGAACACAGCCCCAATTTTAGGCAAGCTCAGGTCGGTATGCTGACGCATCAGATACATGCCGATTTGCCTGGCTAGGCTGATTTCGCGTTTACGGGAGTTGCTCTTGAGATCAGTCTCAGGAACGCCAAAGACTTCTGAAATGACCTTGAGCACCGTGTGTGGAGAAACTTCGACCTTTTCGCTAGAGGTCGCACTGAGAACGGGCATGAGATTATCCACCGTCATAGGTAGGCCGGAGATCGAGGTGTAAGCGATCGCGCGAATCAGGGCTCCTTCTAACTCTCGAATGTTGGAAGTGTAGGTTGAGGCGATATATTCAATGACTGGACGCGGCAGCCGTACATTTTCATATTCCGCCTTCTTTTGCAGAATGGCCATGCGAGTTTCAAAGTCGGGGGCTTGAATATCGGCAATCAGGCCCATGGAAAATCGCGACACTAAGCGTTCTTGCAGGCGGGGGATTTGATTGGGCGGGCGATCGGAGGCCAAGACAATTTGTTTACCCGATTCGTGCAGCGTATTGAAGGTGTGGAAAAACTCCTCCTGCGTGTATTCTTTCCCCTCAATGAACTGAATATCGTCCACTAACAGCACATCAACCTGGCGATAATGATCGCGAAAGTTCTGCATGCTGTCTTTGCGAATGGCCGTAATTAAATCATTGGTGAATTGCTCGGTTGAAACGTAGGAGACGCGAGCCGCTGAGGTGATCTCTAGCCGATAATGCCCGATAGATTGCATCAGATGCGTCTTGCCGAGGCCGACCCCCCCACATAAAAAGAGCGGGTTGAACTCTCGGCCTGGTGATTCGGCGACGGCCAAGGCAGCAGCATGGGCCATCCGGTTGTTAGCCCCGACGACAAAGCGCGAGAAGATTGCTTTCGGATTGAGGCCTGCCGCGCGGCCATGGGTTTCGGCATCGGTTTTAGCCTCTGTGACCACCGGCAGCGGTGCGGGCCATGTAATGTCAGCTGCAGCTGTACCGTTCTCCGCTGTGGCCGGAATGTCTGGAGCGTCCACCACAAATTTGACATCGACTGCCCGGCCTAGAATTTCGGTGACAACGGTAACGATGGTGCCGAGGTAGTGTTTTTGCAGCCAGTTGCGAGCAAAGGGGTTCGGCGTCGAGATGACTAATGTCTGAGCTGATAGCGTTTGAGCGCGCGCCGGTTTGATCCAAGTTTCGAAGGTTGGCCTGCTGAGCTGTTCTTGGAGTTCTTCCAGAACTTGTTGCCACATGCCGTCTAGGGCTTGTTCCACACCACACCTCCACCGTTTGCCACCGACCGGATACTGAGCTTGATGCCAAGAGACGCTTCGAGCCATGCTCGAACGCCGGACTTGACACTGCAAAAATTATCTTGACAGCTCGTTGAAAATTACTCAGCGATGAGAGGTGGCAAGGGCCAAACCCCATCGCTCGTCATGATGAATATAGATTTCCATACAGCGATCGCCCTGTTGACTGCTCCGATGAAGAAGCTGCGCCAAAGAGCGACCGACTTGGACTTACTAGCGTACCCGATCTTTTGGCTTTAGTTTCTGCCAATCAGGTGAAATGGCAAAAATATTCGACTCTAAAGAGAGCGTACAAATTCTCGTCTTGAATCTTGAACACACTATATATAGATAGCGTCAACAGTAGATAGTTGCCTCAGCCAAGTGTGGATAGCTACGCATACTGGGGGCCCGTTGACGGTGGCGTGAGTAGGCCGCGGCATCAGTTTGCATACCTTGATCCGAGGCCAGGGAGCAAGCAAACGGGAAGGATGGCGTGACTGCCGCCTTGGAGTCATCGTCTCGGTAGGGGTGCGTGTTCACTGCTGTTCCTGGCCGGAGAGAAACAGAGGTCGTTATCTCTGCGATTTGGGCCGAGCATGTTTGGATCTCGGAGTTTGCAATGGTCATGCCTGATGGGCTCCTCAGACTGGCTTTTGATATCCCCCCCTGTGCCAGTTGAGAGGGCGCAATGTCGGCGATCGTGCTCAGGCCGATTGAAACCCGCGATCGCCTCGCCTCACCCACTCAGAAATTACCCAGCTTCCTCCCAATGCCGCATGTTTGATGGCCATCCTGGCCGATCGCTCCTATGGGGAAGATGAGGGCTCATCCGACATCATCCTGGCTCAATCAAGGCGATTGCTTGAAAATTCGCCGAGGAAAAATTTCTGCAATCCTCGTGCGTGCTTGCTAAATCCCCAATGTCTCAGTTGAGAGGGCGGAATGTCGGTTCAAATCATCCTCACTTAGCAACCGCGATCGCCCATCGAGGGGGGGCAGGTTGGGACTAACCTTGTGTCTAGCAGAATCGTCGGTCAACTCCTCACGCCAGTCCAGCTAGATCCATCGGTCAGCTAGAAGGTTTTTTTGAAACGAAAAACGTTACTCCGAAAGTTAGGCGATGCCCACTGCACAGCTTTTTCCAGCAGGTTGGGAGAGAGTCGATTGCCTAAAACAGCCAGATGAGTTTGCCACCCCACTAAAATTTCGGCACGATTAGACCGCAATCCTTTGACGAGAGACTTGGCGACTTGTTCGGGCGTAATCGGCTGGACAAAGCGAAACCAGTGAAAATCGCGCACCATGTCGGTATCAGTCAGAGACGGCAGCAGAGTAGTGACCTGAATATTGTGGGGTGCTAATTCACCTCGTAGGGCTTGGCTAAAGCCTAAGATGGCGAACTTAGTCGCCGAATAGGTGGCCATAGTGGGGGCAGCGACCTTGCCCATTAAACTCGAAACATTGACGATGTGGCCACGACGATAGGCGGCCATACGGCGCGCTACCAGGCGGGTCATCGTATAGAGACCGACCAGGTTGGTTGAAATTTCTGACTGAACATGGGGCAGGCGCGATTGTAAAAACGGCACCTGATGGGAGATGCCCGCACAGTTGATCAACAGATCAATCGGACCGTGATTGCGCCAGGCGTGGGCTACGGCAACGTTGACTTCAATCGGCTGGGTTAAGTCGAGGGGTAGGACGCTCGCCCGTGATCCTAAGGCTTCGACTGTGGTCGCGACTTCGTGTAGCAGGGCAGCGTTACGCGCCACTAAGATGATGCGAGCACACTGTTGGTGGGCAAATTCGAGGGCGATCGCACGACCGATGCCGCGTGATGCGCCGGTGATGAGTGCAGTTTTTCCTTGCAGATTCATAGAAACCTCCAGAGGTTTAAGTGGGTCGGCATTGAAGTACTGCGGGAGCCTGCCACTGCTGCGGCAGGCTCTTCTAATGAATGATCGATCTGTCTTTCCTGTGAGGCTGACTCCATACGGATGCCAAAACAGGGTGTACGTTTGGGTGCAAACGTACACATCGACTCAAAAGCGAACAAATTAAGTGAGCAAAATTTTGATGCGGAACCGAGCTGTGAATGAGGTCGTAGGGGCTGGGCGTTTTGGAGCTAACGTCGAGCCTGTAGATTCGCGCAAGACGGATTTGCTTAAAGCACTGTGTACTTTCCTTAAACCGCTGTGAATAGACGAGTCATCAGGATGGTGCGTTGCTGCATGATTCCTCCTCGGTGCGAATTCCTAGGCATAGGCTAAAGTGGCACTGTAACTCGGATGACGAATTCATCCAATTGGTTCTGACGTTAGCACCGGGATCAAGGAGCGACAACGTAACTTAAAGGAAAAGGTGAATTGTTACATTTCTATAAATATTTCTCAGATAAGGGATCTGCACGATTAACCCATAGACGTTTGTCAAACGATTCGATTGACTCGGTTTGCCCTGCGGAACGAGTCAAAATCAGCCGCGAACTGATCCTGAAAATAGCGGTTCCCTTAGCCAGAACTCTGAGAGGAGAGAGTTGCATGATAGGCAGGGGCGTTGGCGATTTATTTTGACCAGCGCTAGCTTGGCTGCTCAAAAGAGCGCGATCGCCCGGCTGGCTGTGCTGAGTATCGGAACGTGCTGGTGATGTCGGGGCGATGGGCTATTCCCAGATGATCTCGGCTGGCCTGGGCGCTTTTCCCAAAAGCGGGGCAGCTCGCTGCGCTACGGCTGCTGCCTGCGAGGGTGAGGGTGCCGGTTGACTGAAATATCGGATACCCATTCTGAAGGTGGAATATATAGAGAGAGAATTGTCGTAAAACAGCGATCGCCTCTATATATATTCCGCAGGGACGCCGCGTTTGATATCTATATATAGTGCTGACCACTTTATATAGTGCTGGCCACTTTGCTGAGGGCATTGAGGAGCGCTCTGATCCTGAGTGCATCAGCAAGTGGCTCCGTAGTCTTGTCCTCACTGGACTAGCGACTGCTATATCTGGGGAGAGTCGCATCTCGATCACGCCATACAGAGTGTAGAACGACCCTCGGTGAGCAGACTCTGACGCTGTTGACTGCGCTTTTCATGGAGAATTCAGGCTCGCCCGGTACTATGAAATAGAATGTTTGCGCGGGAAATATCTAGTGTCGCTATCTAAAGGGTTTGAAGTCGAAATCTATACGGGAACGCCAGCTGGCGAGATTATCGGTTTCTCCGATCGCATTGTGGCCAGCTTAGATGGCTTTGTGAGAGAACCCGATGCTCGCAATGTTGAGTACACCACTGCACCGCTCAACCGCTACGAACAGCTCCTGTGCGAGTTAGTCAGACCTCGGCAGTCACTGCGGCGCTATTTAAAGACATTGGGTGACTATACGCTGATTCCCGGCAGCACCCTCTCGACTGGCGATACGGCTCAATTTCAGCGCTCTGATCCGCACAATCCTTACCACACTTATATTGAGCAGACTTACCACACGGATGTGGTCACGGCGAGCATCCATATCAACATTGGCATTGCTGATCCTGAAATTCTGATGCGGGCCTGCCGATTGGTGCGTTTAGAAGCACCGCTCTATCTGGCTTTGACGGCGTCTTCTCCCTTTTTAGACCATACGGTGACGGGCTACCATTCCACCCGTTGGCAATTGTTTCCGCAAACGCCGCAGTACGTCCCGCTGTTTACGAGCCATCAGCACCATATTGATTGGGTGGAAGCGCAGCTAGCGGCGGGTACGATGCAAAATGTCCGCCACCTGTGGAGCTCGGTTCGTCCCAATGGCGATCGCCGCCCCTACTGTCTGAATCGATTAGAGCTCCGAATTTGCGACTTGGTAATCAATCCGCTGCATTTGCTCGCGGTGACGGCCCTGCTAGAAGCCCGGCTGCTTCAAATGATGGCTGATCCGTCTTTAGATCCGCTGATTGCTAGCCAGCTGCCCTCCAGCACTCGGGCTGACGATTTGGTCAAAATGGCGGAGGCCAATGAGCGAGCGGTGGCTCAGGCCAGTCTCGACGCGGTGGTCAATCACTGGGTCGATGGTCGCCCTTTAACGGCTAAGCAGTGGATTCAAGATTTATACGAAACTCTCTGGCCGATTGCCCATCAGCATGGGTTTAGCTGTTTCTTGACGCCTGTCAGCAAAATTTTGGAGGAGGGGAACGAAGCACAAAAATGGTTGACTTTACATGACCAAGGTCACAGCGTGGTGGAAATTTTAGCGATCGCCATTCAAGAAGCGGCGGCGTTAGATCAGGTGTTGGCAGAAGAACTTTGCTTGCCCTGTATGGCTTAACCGCATACCTGCCTGGCCGTGTCAACCGCGATCACTCAGGAAAATTACCCAAAAAGTTGAATCATTAATAAATTGTATAGTTGATTCCACCCGCTTGGGTGAGTCGACGCGTTGCTACCGTGCCCTATTCCTGGCCGTTTATGCCTCATGTTGTTCTTGTTCATCCTGAAATCCCGCCCAATACCGGCAACATCGCCCGGACTTGCGCTGCAACCCAAACCCCGCTGCACCTGATCAAGCCACTGGGGTTTGAGTTGAGCGATCGCTACCTCAAGCGCGCCGGGCTTGATTATTGGCCCTACGTCGATCTGCATGTTCATGATTCCTGGCAAGTGTTTGAGACGACTGCTCGCCAGCAGTCGGGCGCGCTCATTGGCTTTAGTACTGCAGGCGTAACTAGCTATACAGCGATTACCTATCGACCTGATGACTGGCTCCTATTTGGCAAAGAGACGGCGGGGCTGACTCCAGAGATGCTGGCCGCTTGCGATGACACAGTCCGAATTCCCATGGCAGAGTCTGGTGTGCGGAGTTTGAACCTATCTGCCAGTGTGGCGATCGGGTTGTTTGAGGCGCTACGGCAAATCCGCTCTTAACCTGCAGGCAATTTTCAGAACCCAGGGCTTGGGGAAAAAGCCTCAGGCTCTCAATTGAGAAAATATCGTCTTCATTACTAAAGGGTTATCATTCTGTTCCCGAGGTCAGTAATCAGATCGATTTCACCGCTTTAGTTTGATCAAGGTTCCAAATAGCAAGCAGCTCAGAAACTTCGTTCGCTAAGCTACAAATTACCAAACTGAGAAATAAGAATTTTCTATCACTCGATAGTGACGGCTCACTTGTTTTCCATCCCGAGAGAAAACCCTACAGAAAGCGCTAGAAAATCTGTCTTAATCACCCTAAATTCTGGCTGTAGTGTTTGATGTGAGCGCGTTTCGAGCGATGGAAAAAAATCTCTATCAGCTTTTCTGATGGGTCGATATGGGGGAGGCTACGACCGCTGATTGAGTATTCCCTGTGAGCATTAAGCACATCGACAAACCTACGTCTAGGCAATGACTTCAAGGCATCAGGCTGACTCATTTAAGCCTTGGCTGCGATCAAATTAATCAGGGATTTCTTGATCTTTTTATCGACTCATGTAAACTTGCTTAAATTGAATGGGCAGTGTATCGTTAGCTCTCGAAGCTACTTTGCTTACCACGAGGATTGTGGATATTGCCTTAGTTTCAAAGCCTTTGACCCTTAGCTTTTTCGCTGAGGAGCCCACTGAGGGAAGTCTTTGAAACTGTTGAGCTCTGGTTATGAGGAGGATTATCCTTTGAGCCCCGTTTTTACCCAGGACTTTGTCCCTGACACGCAGAGTTGGTCAAGCGCGTTTGCACCCGTGCAAGCCGCCACAGGATCCATTGAGACTAGCCGAAGAGTCCGAGCCTCGTTTACCGCGTTAGGCTTGGCCCTTTCCCTTGGTGCTACGGGGGCGTTAGCTCCCGGTGCTGAAGCTGCTGATTCTTGGCAGCTAGCGGCATTACCATCGGTTACAGGGAATGCTGAGCCGCTACCTTCAAATGGTTCTTCCAGACCTGAAGGGGCATCCGCCAGCTATCACACTGTTCTCGATGGCGAAACTATTTGGGATATTGCCCAGCAGCATGATGTCGACATTGATGACATCAAAGCGGTGAACGGTATCGCAGAAGATCAGGTAATTCAGGCTGGGCAGGTTTTGAAAGTCCCTGCTGCTGTTACCCAACCCATGCAAACGGCGGTTGTCTTAGAGACTCCTCAGGCATTGGAAGATTCAGTCTCTAGTGACGCTGCTTTGGAGCTTCAAGATGCTGAGGCGGCATCCGACCTCAACCCTGTAAAAGCTTCAGAAGCGTCAGCTGCCCCTGCATATGACCTCACGGCTTTTTTG
>JBHJJI010000374.1:0-4243 GCA_050042805.1 Leptolyngbyaceae cyanobacterium | reverse complement strand
TTAAGCGTTCGTTGGGAGTAGCAGTCGCTTTGGAAAGTACGAAAGAAAAGATTTTGGTGGTCGACGATGAAGCGAGTATTCGCAGGATTCTAGAAACTCGCTTGTCAATGATTGGCTATGACGTGGTCACTGCTGCCGATGGCGAAGAGGCGATTGAAACGTTCCACACGTCTTGCCCTGACTTGGTTGTGCTCGATGTGATGATGCCGAAGCTCGATGGCTATGGCGTCTGTCAAGAGCTGCGCAAAGAGTCCGATATTCCCATCATTATGCTGACGGCATTAGGGGATGTGGCCGATCGCATTACGGGCTTAGAACTTGGCGCTGATGACTATGTGGTCAAACCGTTTTCGCCGAAGGAGCTAGAGGCTCGCATTCGCTCGGTACTGCGACGGGTTGATAAGAGTCAGGCGACGGGCATTCCAAGCTCTGGCGTGATTTCGATCAACGCCATCCGCATTGATACCAACAAGCGTCAGGTCTACAAGGGCGACGAGCGGATTCGGCTCACCGGCATGGAGTTCAGCCTGCTGGAGCTGTTGGTTAGTCGGTCAGGCGCGCCCTTTTCGCGGGCCGAGATCTTGCAAGAAGTGTGGGGCTATACTCCTGAACGCCACGTCGATACGCGGGTGGTCGATGTGCATATTTCTCGCCTGCGGGCCAAGCTGGAGGAAGACCCCAGCAATCCCGAACTGATCTTGACGGCGCGAGGCACCGGCTATCTGTTCCAGCGAATTGTCGAACCGGGCGAGGAATTGTAGAACCGGTGGAGAGGTAGTCTGCTAAGATCTTCTAAGTTTTTTACAGAATTCAGTCCATGGTAGCGACTCGCGCTCGAATCGCCGTAGATGCTATGGGTGGCGATCACGCACCCGCCGAAATTGTGGCCGGTGCCATCAGAGCCAAGGCTGAGCTGGATGCAGACATCCTGCTGGTCGGCGACCCGGCAAAAATCAAGGCGGCGACTGCGAATGCCGATAATCTTGACGGCGTCAAAATTGTGCCTGCCGAAGGCACGATTGAAATGCACGAAGAGCCCCTGAGCGCTTTGCGGCGTAAACGCAAGGCCTCGATTAATGTGGCAATGGATTTAGTCAAAGGTGGTGAGGCCGATGCGGTGGTCTCAGCTGGGCATTCCGGTGCGGCTATGGCAGCGGCACTGCTGCGGTTAGGGCGGCTTAAGGGCATCGATCGCCCGGCCATTGGGGCGGTGTTTCCCACCGTCTTGATGGATCACCCCGTGCTCATTTTAGATGTGGGGGCCAACGTCGATTGTCGGCCCAAGTATTTGGAACAGTTTGCCGTTATGGGCATGGTGTATTCCAAATATGTGCTGGGGATTGAGAATCCTAAAGTGGGGCTGCTGAATATTGGCGAAGAGCCCAGCAAAGGAAACGACGCCGCCGTGCAAGCACATGAGCTGCTGGAGAAGCATCCGAGTGTGTCGTTTGTTGGCAATGCCGAAGGGCGAGACGTGCTCTCAGGGCAGTTTGACGTTGTGGTCTGTGATGGTTTTGTCGGCAATGTCTTGCTGAAATTTGCCGAAGCCGTGGGTGAATCGGTGCTGCAGATTTTGCGCGAAGAGTTGCCCCGAGGGGTTCGTGGTAAGGTGGGCACCTTGGTGCTGAAGGATAATTTGCAACGGATTAAGCAGCGAGTCGATCATGCTGAGCATGGGGGCGGGCTGCTACTCGGGGTGGCGGGCATTGCGGTGATTAGCCACGGCAGTTCGCAAGCGCCCTCGATCTTTAATGCGATTCGCTTAGCGAAAGAAGCCGTTGACAATCAGGTGTTAGACCGAATTCAGGCCCAGTACCAAAAGGTTGCTATGCCGGCGGCGGATGGAGAGTAATCGTGCAACAGATGCAACGTGGGGTGTCCCTGGTCGGTAGCGGTTCTGCCCGTTTAGCCACCACCCTGAGCAATGGCGACCTGAGCCAAGTGGTTGACACCTCCGATGAGTGGATTGCGACACGGACGGGAATTCGCCAGCGACAGGTGGTCACCGCCCAAGATTCTCTGGCGAGTTTGGCGGCTGAGGCAGGGACGGCAGCATTGGCGATGGGGAATTGTGACCCGACCGACGTTGACCTAATTATTTTGGCTACCTCGACCCCCGATGATTTGTTTGGCAGTGCGGCCCAGGTGCAGGCCCGGCTGGGAGCCAGTCGCGCCGTGGCGTTTGATTTGACCGCCGCCTGCTCGGGGTTTGTGTTTGCTTTGGTGACGGCGGCGCAGTACATGCGCTTGGGCGTCTACAGCACGGTGCTGGTGATTGGGGCCGATGCCCTGTCGCGGTGGACGGATTGGAGCGATCGCCGCACTTGTGTGTTATTTGGCGATGGCGCGGGGGCGGTGCTGCTGCGGGCCAGCGATCGCGATCGGCTCCTAGGCTTTGAGTTGCGCAGCGACGGTGCCCTCAATGGCTGTCTCAACCTGACCTATCAGGCCGAATCGCAACCCTTGGTGGGGGACACCACCGTACAAAAAGGAACGTTTCAGCCGGTCACGATGAATGGCAAAGAGGTGTATCGCTTCGCCGTGAAGCGAGTCCCTGAAATTTTAGAGAAGGCCTTGTTTCATGCCGGTTTGACCGCTGCTGAGATTGATTGGCTGCTGCTGCACCAGGCTAACCAGCGCATTTTAGATGCCGTTGCGAACCGTCTGGAAGTCCCAGCGGAGCGGGTGCTGAGCAATATGGCCCGCCACGGCAATACGTCAGCGGCATCGATTCCCATCGCGTTGGATGAGGCGGTGCGCGAGGATAAGGTCAAAGCCGGTGATGTCGTGGCTTCATCAGGCTTTGGCGCTGGTTTGAGCTGGGGCGCGGCGATTTTTGAATGGGGTTGAAGTGCCGCGTCAATGGTGGCGGGCGATCGCTTCACGAGCAAAGTCTGGCATTTCTACTGGCGGACTTTGGGGCAAGGTTTGCCGGTTGGCGGAGCTATGGCACAGTGGTCGACCAAACAGGGTGTCTGGTAGCAGTCTTCAGTTTCTAACGCCGGTGGCGCCGCCCCAAACACCATTTCGCAGCTAAAGTCTTCGAAGTTGGGCGTCATGGTGAGAGGAATGCCAAAGTCTTGGGTGAAAAAGTTTTGGGTGGGCAGCTTGCACATGTTGACGCACATGCCTACGCAGCGACTCTGCTCTAAATAGCGACACTTCTTGATGTGGACGCCGCTCTTTTGCGATCGCGGTTCTCCCCCTTTGTCCTCCACGGTCACTTCTGTGACTTCGCAAGGCCCCACCAGCCATTCAAACAGCACGGTGGCAAACCAGGCGTTGAGTTCACACACCAGCTGGGTGGGCGAAAATAGCGTGCGAATCAGCCACAGCACGGGACCAGGCACCAGCGATTTCAACACCACCGCGACCAGGGCCTGCTGTTGTTGAGCATTGCGTCCCTGCATGATTTTTTGCGAAAGATCGACAAATCCCTCGTAGCCGGTCAATCTTGTCTTTTGACCCACGGCGTTGGCCATTTTGCGGCTAAACAACCGAATGAAAATCTGGTCAAACAGACCGTCTTGATATTCTGTTGGGGTGCCCTGAACTTGCATAGCGAGACTGAAATCGGGGTCAATAGCGGCGTGATTACTGTAACGCGATCGCACCCCCCTCGGCGTTTTACCGCTCTGGCATGAATTGGCCAAGGTGCGTCAGGCCAGTGTCGTTGACCTGAATGACGACCGCCTCACCCGATCGCGGCACGATATCCGTCAGTGCAGTGATATTGACCTGATGGGTCACCATCACCACTACGCCGGGCTGCTCGGCTTGCTGCCAGAGATGTTCCTTTAAGGCCGTGTTCTGGACCTCAGCTCGACTGCGATCGCGAAAAAACGAATTCAGTGCGGGTAAGGGCTCGACCGGCCCGACATCCATGAGTTCTGCCGTGTCTAAACAGCGACACCACTGACTCGACCAGATCTGCCGGATTGTAACGCCGCGATCGCGAAAGACCTGACCGATCTGCTGTGCTTGGGCTCTGCCCTCGGCCGATAAATTACGCTGGGTGGCACAGTCCTCGATCTGAAAGTTGGCCGGGGCACCGCTACCCGGTGCCAGGGCATGGCGCAGCACCACCACATAAAGCTGGTCGGGCTGCTGCAGTCGCTGCCAAAGCGTCGCTTGGTCTAACGCCGGAGACGCCGTCGTCACCGTCAGGTCAGGTGTTACGGGTGTAATCGCCGTCGGGGCTGGTAGGTCAACGGTGTCTGACGTCAGGGGGCGCAGACTAGCT
>JBHJJI010000373.1:0-35587 GCA_050042805.1 Leptolyngbyaceae cyanobacterium | reverse complement strand
GCCTGTGGACTGCATAACTTTCGCTTCCCCCATCGCCAAAAACGAAAAACTGAGACCCTCCAAGCAGCTTAACGATTCAAGGGGATAGGAAAGAACTCAGTGCCCACGCCTTTCTGCTATTTCCGGTAAAGTCTAGTATCTACTCGTATCTCAACCAAGCCACTATTAGGTCGTAAAAAAACTACATCAAAAAATTGATCTGTATATCTTCTCTTGCCTATTATTTCATCATACGAGTTTCTCTCTATTCCTAATTCAGCGGGATCAATTTTTATAGTCTCGCTAACATTCCTTTTGGTGCAAAAAACGAGCGCAAGGCTTTCGTTTATCTCCCTTATCTCAACAAGCTCTGGAGCTGAATTGACTTCTTTTAGACGATGCTTATTCAAGGGAAATGGATAGGTCTCGTCATATATGGTTGTTGGTAATTCATGCGATTTCAAAATTCCACACAATGAACTCAATTCACTCGAATCCATCCTGAAGATTTTTACTGCTTTTTGTCCAGTCAACAAATAATTTCCGTAACATATTTCTAACTTTTTTAGGTTCTCAATGTAATCAGAACTATTTTGACTGATTTCTTTCTCCAATTTCAGTGTTGTTTCCTCCCAACCCCTTGAAGGCGAGAGTCCACATAACTGCAAAATAATTCTCATCGTTTGCCATTGGATATTTCTCTTTTGAAAATTGCTCAGGAGCTTAGCGATTAAATGCATTAGTTTTTCTGTACTATACCGCAATATGACTTATATGGCCAGTTGATGGGAACGAATTCTACCTTAATGATAAAGAAGATAAGAGGTTTGGGAGAGTTTTTAGGATGAATGAAAATTGATTATTCTAATGGCGCAACTCTGAGTGCTTGAAAAATCTGTATGGTTCGGCTTTCTGGAAATTAAATTATTGAAATAGTGAGAGTGTCGGCAACCTGAATCTTCAATGATTTGGATGCATAACGTGAGTTGTTTCTGGCGAAAGAGGCAGAGATTGCCACGATAATGGCAGTGAAGGGCTGCTCTCGCGATCTAGTCGATTTCCTCCGGTGAGTAGCTAGATACCGCAGTGCTAGGGGCCGATGCTCTAGATGCGGGCCAACCGTAAAAACAAATGACGTAAAACAAGCCCAAGGTCACAAGCCAGACGACGAAATCAAGCCAAGCGCTTTCCACACCGTTGCGGGTCAACAACGCCGGAAATGTGGCGGCACTGCCAAGCGCCGCACCACCCAGAATGCGACTAAAACTGTTGCGACTAGCATCAAAGGCATTTCCATCAGTTCCGCCCCTCTGACACCCAATTTGGGAACAGCCCACAGGACTCGCACAACTCCCAAAACCAGCCCCACCGAAAACACCGCCGCAAAGTACAGCAGTCCCGCCCGCAGGGTAAGCCCGAGTGTTGCTAAAGCTTCTTGAGATGGGAATTGTGGCTGGGCAGAAGGGTGGGGAGACATGGCACGGGTTAACGGGAGGTGAATAGCAACTTTAGGAGGCGTCGTCATCCGCCTCAGCTTCAGCATCCGTTTGCCGCTCGACCACCACCGTCAAATGCGCCACCATGGCTCCAATCACCCCCAGCGCGGCCACCACCGGAAAGAAAGCCGCCCCGACTGCGCCGCCGATGACGCCAACCGTCAACGGGATTTCCAGCAGAGTATGGTCGGTTTCGTTTTTGATGCTGATGCGGCGAATGTTGCCTTGATGGATCAGGTCTTTTACTTTAGCCACCAACGCATCACCCGAAATCTTGAACTCTTCTACGGTGACTCGATCTTCGGGGTTGTCTTCAGTTTCAGGGATAACCACTTCAGCGGCGTTGATATCGACAGTTTGAGTCGTTCCTTCAGAATTAATAGCCATGGCACGGTTTCCTCAATGGTCTATATCTCAACCGTACCGGCAACTTATGAGGAACCTATGGCGATCCGCCCACTGATGCCTGTAGGTAGTGAACAGGCGACTGTACGGGTATTTGCAGATTTGAACATGGGTCACAACATTGATAAAGCCGGGCAGCGAGAAACGGGCGCGATCGCCGGGATTCAACGATCCAGATTCCTGGCAAATAGTCGTAACAGCTCCAACCCCGCCAGGCCCATTCCGAGTCGCACCCACGTTCAATCCTCAATATGACAGAAGCGTTGTGAGGAATTCGTAATCATAAGTTCCTCATGTTTAAGCCATAGGGTGAAGATCCAGCAAGTCAACCTTGCTCTCCATGCTCAACAAGCAGGAATGTGCCATGAAATATTTCGACTACGTTATTTTAGGCGCAGGCTTGGGTGGATTATCGGCCGCCGCCTGTCTGAGCCGTCAAGGGTATCGCGTCGCTGTTTTAGAGCAGCACTATTTACCTGGTGGCTGCTGTCACACGTTTGATTATGGCGATTATTCCTTCTGCGCCGATGTTCATTACATTTATCAGTGCGGCCAGGGCCAGACGGTCGATCAGTTCTTAAATTACATCGATCGCAAGGTGCCCTTCAATTCCTTAGATCCTGACTGTATTGACCGCGTCATTACACCCGAAGTAGATTTTCGGATTCCCCTGGGTTGGGAGAATTTTCGCGATCGCCTACTCTCTACTTTTCCTGAAGAAGCCAAAGCCATTAATCGCTACTGTGACGAGATCAAGTGCCTGCATCAAGAGGTTGTTGGTCTGAGTGGAGACATCCATTGGTATGAATCAAAATGGTCTGATTGGCTGAAACTGCCTAAATATTGGCATCTGTTTTCGAGGCGAATGCAAACGCTTCAGGATCTCTACGATCAGGTGGGGTTGTCCCCCAAGCTGCAGGATTTACTGGCTGGGCAAAGCGGCGACTATGCCCTACCCCCTAAAGAAATTGCCTTACTCGTTCATATGAGCTTGGTGTCGGATTACGCCGAGGGAGCCTACTATCCTCAACATCACTTCCGGCATTTAGTGAACACGGTGGTTGAATCAATCACCGCCCAAGGCGGCGTGGTACAGCTATCGACGCCAGTCACACATATCGAAGTTCAAGATCGTGCAGTTCAGTTTGTCACGGCTGGGGGAGAGTTTTACCAGGCCGGGCAAGCCTATATCAGCGATTTAGATCCGAAGCGCACGGTGGCTCTCATGCATTGTGAGGCGGCTTTGAGCCCCCAGGAACGACACCGCCTGACAGACTATGAATACTCAGTGAGTGCCTTCAACATTTATCTCGGCCTGGATAGTCGATTTGACCCAGCTCGCTATGGTATCGGCAATTGGAATATCTGGTATTATCCGACCGGCAACCTCAATGAGGCCTATCAGCAACAGATACAAGGGAATTTGGAACATCCCTGGATCTTTTTGTCTTGTCCGACGTTGAAATCAACGGCACCCGGTATGGCACCAGCGGGACATCATGTCCTTGAAATTGCCACCGTTTGTCCGTATGAGTCCTTTAAACATCTCCACGAAAGCGATCGCCAAGCCTACAAGCAGAAAAAGCGAGCGGTCTATCAATCAGTCATGGAGAGTGTTCGAGATCTCATTCCCGATGTAGACAACTATATCCGCATGAAGCTGTACGGCACCCCCACCACTAGCGAATATTATTTGGGGCAGCCAGAAGGCAATATCTACGGGGCTAAGCTAATTCCCAGCCAGGTTGGCTTGAGACGCATCGGCTACCGTACGGAGTTACCCAATCTTTTCCTCGTGGGTGCCAGTGCCGGGTATCCCAGCGTGCCAGGGGTGATCGGCAATGGCATGAGTCTGGTGGAGTTGCTCACCGGGCAGTCGGTGTGTCACCCCACTTCTCAGGTACCGCAGGTCGCTTTAAGTTCATGAGCCTACGAGAGCACAATAATTTCTGTCTCTTGAGCGAGGCCACTGATGATTACGGTAATTGAGTGTGAAGGGGGGGGTACCCATTCAACGAATCAGGGATCTGCGCTTAAATAACGTCCCCAGAATAGACAGTTGTCGGTAGGGGTTTGGCACTGCCCAATCCCCACGATCGGGACGTTATTTTCCAGCAACTCCCTTAGGAGATTTCCAGCAAACACGATACCCATAGAGGCGGATTGTGTTGATGCGACATTCCGCCCTTTCAACAGACAAGGTGAGCCGTCATTTTCCTCAGGAGAAGCAGTCGCCGAGGGATTTGGGGGTGGGGTACTTGCCGATTTAGGAGGGGCGATAGGCTTTTCCACCAGACCCGAGCGTGATCGAAACCCTCGTTGGGTAGGCTTCCTAGCCTGCCCAACCCCACCAGACTGCCGAAAGATCAGCTTTCTCGGAAGAGGACGGCCAGGATAGCCATCAAACAAACGGCCAAGATGGCCATTAAACAAACAGCCAAGATGGCTATCAAACAAGAGGCGTTGGGAGGGAACCGGCAAGGTTATAGCAGTTGCCAGTCCGGTTAGGACAAGACTGCGAGCCACTTTGCTGAGGACACCTAGGATCGCTCTGATCCTTAGCGCAGAAGCAAAGTGGCCAGCGCTATATATTCTTTTTCGGCAATCACCTTAGAACTTGTCGAGACCATGGGAAACCGCGATCGCATTCAACTCATCCAGGTAATGTAAGGTCTTTTCTGCCTCTTGAGTATCGAGTTTGCTGATGGCAAACCCCACATGCACCACAACATAATCTTCCACCTGGGCTTCGGGGACATAAGCCAGACTGACTGCTTTCACAACGCCACCGAAGCTGACTCGGCCCATGCGATTCAGATCTTCCCCAGTGATGCTGATGATTTTTCCCGGTACCGCTAGGCACATGGTTCCACTCCTAAAGACAAGAGAGCTGGCGCAAGGCAGCCACCACCTGCCCCACGGCAATGCCGCCATCGTTGGGGGGCACTCGCTGGTGCCAGTAGGGGGTAAACCCAGCTTGGCCGAGACGATGGATGATCTGCTGGCTCAGAATGCGATTCTGAAAGCAGCCGCCGGTCAACACCACCGACTTAATGTCCACCCGCTGGGCGATCGCTGCCACCATCGCTACCAACGTCTGGTGAAACTTAGCCGCGATGACCGCAGATGGCCCCCCCTGCCGATGGTCACGGACGATCGCCTGCACCAGGGGTCGCCAGTCAAGCACGCTGGGTGAGGTGGCCGAAAAGGTAAAGGGATAGCCCTCGACACCCGAGGCGTTGTTGGCCGCAAACTCTAGAGCCATGGCCGCCTGCCCCTCAAAGCTGATGGTTTGGTGCAGGTCGAGCAACGCCGCAATGCCATCAAACAGCCGCCCCATACTAGAGGTTGTGGGCGTGTTGAGGTGGCTCGCGAGCATTTGTCGCAGAACAGAGCGCTGAGATGTTGAAAAAGCTTGCAGGGGAGCTAAGTCCGTCATCTCAAAAGCAGCCTCCCCGTAGCAGCGATAGAGCAGCCCGATCGCGGCGCGACGCGGCTCTCGACTGCACCGATCCCCCCCCGGCAGCAGAAAGGGGAGCAGGTGCGCCACGCGCTCACAGCCACGGTCAGTAATGCACAAAAATTCTCCGCCCCAAATTGTTTGATCGGGGCCATAGCCAGTCCCATCCCAGGCAACGCCAAGAACGGGTGAGGTCAGCTGATGTTCCGCCATCGTAGACAGCACGTGAGCATAGTGATGCTGCACCGGCATCAGCGGCACCGCCCATTGCTGGGCCAGGGTTTGCGCGAGTTGGGTCGAGCTATAGTCGGGGTGAAGGTCACAGGCAATGGCGGTAGGCTGACAGCGATAGAGGGCGAGCAAGTCAGCCACGGTCTGCCGCGATCGCTCTATGGCCTGAGGGGTGTCTAAATCGCCGATGTGCTGGCTGAGCAGCACCTGTGATCCTAGAGACAGGGCGATCGCGTTTTTAAGGTGGGCACCGACCGCGAGAACGCGCTGGTCGGCATCAACGGTCAGGGGCAGCTGAATCACCTGTGGGGCAAAGCCTCGGGCATGGCGCAAAACCTGAGGCTGCCCCTGTACGATTTGCACAACCGAGTCGTCAACGGCATGCTGGATGGGGCGATTGTGAACTAGAAAGCCATCGGCGATCGCCCCCAACTGCGGCTCGGCCAACCGCTCATCGATACACATTGGCTCGCCCGAGCGATTGCCGCTCGTGGCCACCAGGGGAGAGCCATACTGCTGCAAGAGTAGGTGATGCAGCGGTGTCGTTGGCAGCATGACACCCAGGAAAGGATTATGAGGGGCGATTTCCTCGGCGAGTGCTGTGCCCTGTCGCCGTTTGGGCAAGAGCACAATCGGGGCCTGAGGTGAGGTCAGTAGTGTCGCTGCGGCCTCAGAGACCTCGCAATCGCGACGAATCTGCGCCAGCGTGGGATACATCAGCGCCAGCGGTTTATCAGGACGATGCTTGCGCTGACGCAGTCGCTGCACGGCCACCGGGTTCTGGGCATCCACCAATAGCTGAAACCCGCCCAACCCTTTAAGGGCAAGAATCTGCCCTTGACGCAGCACCGCGATGGCCCTTGAGGGCTGGTCTTTGATCATCGCCGCCTGAAGGGGTTCACCGGGGTGACTTTGCCCGCTGACCCAAAACTCTAGACGCGGGCCGCAGTGGGGACAGGCATTGGGCTGAGCGTGAAAGCGGCGATCGCTCGGATTGCCATACTCGGCCTCGCAGGCTGCACACAGGGTGAAGCCGGTCATGGTGGTGTGAGGGCGATCGTAGGGCAACGCGGTGATGATGCTAAAGCGGGGGCCGCAGTGGGTGCAGTTGGTAAAGGGATAGTGGTAGCGGCGGTTGCGCGGATCCGAGAGTTCCTGCAAGCAGTCGGGACAGGTCGATAGATCCGGCAAAATTGGCGCGGTCGCAGTATCCCCAGCCAAGTCGGACGGCCAGATCTGAAACCGATCGAATCCCTGGATGGGGAGGACTTGTGACGTCAAGGTCTGAATCGCGGCGGGGGCCGGTAACTCCTGCTGGAGTCGTTGCAAAAACTGTTCCAGAGCACTTTCGGAGCCTTCAATCTCAATCACCACGCCCTGGGGCGTATTCTTGACGCCGCCCCTCAACCCCAGCGCTGTTGCCAGTTGGTACACGAATGGACGAAACCCCACGCCCTGAACGGTTCCCCGCACAGTTAAACAGATTCGATGCAGGATGACGCGGGTTGTTGTCATGGCTGATGGAGAGTATGCGTTTACCCGAGCTTGTAGCCAATTTGCCGCAGGAACTGTTGGCGATCGCGCACATCCTCTGACCCTTCAATGCCCTTGGGGGCAAAGCCATCGATCACCCCTAAGATGCCGCGACCCTGCTCACTAGCAGCAATCACGACCTGCACCGGATTCGCCGTGGCGCAGTAAATGCGACAGACCTCGGGACACTGCTTGATGGCATTGAGCATATTGATGGGGAAGCCCTGCTGCATCAGAATGATGAAACTATGTCCTGCCGCGATCGCTTCGGCGTTGGCGATCGCGACTTTTTGCAGCGTCTCGTTATTTCCAGCCGCTCGAATCAGGCAAGGGCCAGAGGCTTCGCAAAACGCCAATCCAAACTGAATCTGGCTAGAGGTCGCCATCATCACCTCATACAGGTCTTCCACTGTTTTAATGAAGTGACTCTGACCCAAAATCAGATTGCTGTCAGGCGGTAGCTCTAAATCAACCAGCTGAAATTCCATCGTCATCTCCTCTATCCGCCGAGGCTAGGCGCGATCGCCGCCACCGGCAACGCTTCACCGCTAGCCAGCACCAATGGAAAGTGATGGGCGTTGGGTGCATGCATCGCTTGAATCCCTAGCGTGGCTCGGTTGATAATGTCGGCATTGGTGGCAATGATTCTGCCCTGGCTATCTAACAGCGACTGATTAAAGTTAAAGCCGTTGAGATTAAACGCCATGGTGGCAACACCCAGCGCCGCAAACCAAATGCCGATAGTCGGTAAGGTCGCCATCATCATGTGATAGGCCCGATGATTTTGACTCCCCAAAGATGGAATCAGCAAGCGTCCGAGAAAACCGTAGTGGCTGGCTAGATAGTTGTATGTCGGCTGCGCTTGGCCAAACTTATAGCCCGAAGACAGGGGTTCAGTTTCTACCGTGGTTCGCAGCAGACTAGAGGTGACGAGAGAACCGTGGAGAGCGGCTAACAGCGCCCCGCCAAACACACCGGCCACACCCAGCATGTGAAAGGGATGCATCAAGATGTTGTGATCCGCCTGAAACGCCAGCATGAAGTGAAATGTTCCAGAAATGCCCAACGGTAGACCTTCAGAGAAGCTGCCTTGTCCAATGGGATACACCAGCAGCACTGCGGTAGCAGCACTCACCGGGGCCGAAAAGGCGACGGCTAGCCAGGGGCGAGCACCGATACGATAGCTCAGCTCCCACAGCCGACCCAAATAGCACCAAATGCCGACTAAAAAGTGGGCCACAATCAGCTGATAGGGGCCGCCGTTGTACAGCCACTCGGCGATAGAGGTCGCCTCCCAGAGCGGATAAAAATGGAGGCCGATCGCGGCTGACGTGGGGACAACCGCAGCGGTGATCAGATTGCTACCAGTCATCAGCGAACCAAACACCGGTTCACGAATGCCCTCCATGTCTACCGGTGGTGCAGTGATGAAGGCCAAGACAAAGCCAGTCGTGGCGACCAGCAGAGTTGGCACCATCAGCACCCCAAACCAACCGATATAGATGCGGTTTTGAGTACTGGTAATCCAGTGACAATATCGCTCCCATAGGCTGAACCGCCCCCTTTGGGAACGACGGTAAAGTGTCGTATTCATCAGTCCTCCTTTTGGTAAAGAAAGAGGTTTCACTTTTGACTGTAAGCAAAGACTATGAGGAAGTTAGGGTGTCTTATCGCGACACTGAAAGATGGCCTGCCCTAGGTAGGCATAGAAGCTAGCGAGGCCTTCACCGGTAGTGGCAGACAACTCAAAGATCAGCGCCTGAGGGGCAATCAGATGCAGGTGGCGCAGCGCCTCATCACGTTTAAACCCAACCATGTCAGCAAGATCGATTTTGCTGATGATGACGGCGTGGGCAGTCTTGAACAGGGTGGGGTATTTCAACGGTTTGTCTTCTCCCTCCGTGACCGACATCAGCACCAGGCGCAAATCTTCACCCAGGTCAAAGGCGGCGGGGCAGACCAGATTGCCAACGTTTTCAATGATCAACAGATGGAGATTGGCCAAGTCGAGCTGTTGAGCCGCCTGGGCCACTGTATCAGCTTCCAGATGACACAGTTCACCGGTGTTGATCTGCACCACCGGCACGCCGGTTTGGCGTAACCGCTGGGCATCGCGATCGCTGGCCAGATCACCCACAATCACCCCCGCCTGCAAAGGTATCGGGTGACTGTGCAGAGGATCTGCTCCGGCCATCAGATCTCGCTCGCGCAACAGCCGCTGCACCAACGTCGTTTTGCCCGCCCCCGGTGAGGAAAGGATGTTGATGGCCAGCAGATGACGAAATAAGGTGCGATTGTGCTCGGCTAGGCGATCGTTCTTGGTCAATAGATTTTGATGCAGCTGCAGGAGCTGATGAGCCGCTATTTCTGATGTTGATATTGACGTATCGGTTTGACACCTACAGGTTCCACACATGGTTATGACACCTCCAGCGATGCGAGTTCTAAATCTTGGCCCTGGCGAATGTCGGTGCTGATGTCTTGACAATTGGGACATTCATACACCCAGTCCGCTGGCTGAAATTCCTGTTGGCAGTGGGGACAGTAGCACCGAGTCGGAATCGTTTCTAACCTCAGCTCAGCCCCTTCTGCGGCAGTACCGGCACTGACGATATCAAACGCAAAGGCCAGCGCCTCAGGCACAACCCCTGATGCCATGCCGACCCGTAGCGTTAGGTCATGAATTCTGCTGGCTCCTGCCGCTTGGGCATGGTTTAACGCCATCGTCAGAGCGGTCTGCATTAGACCGACTTCATGCATCGTTCAGGCTCCTAAACAAGCAGGCTGGCGTAGATAGGTCGTCAAAAACTGTTCAATTGTTCTCAGCGCACTATCAATCCCGCGTTGAGCTGAATTCGAGAAAGACCGACCCAAGTCATGGTGTTCTGTGGGAATCTGCAGGAACCAAGCTTGCGGATGATCACCATACAGCCGATGGGTGAGGGCCATTAAACCTAAGGGCTCACAGACGTGATTCATTAACGGGGCGGTGCAGCGGGCTAAAACCGCTTTGTTGGTCACAATCGGATCGAGCTGAATGGTGGGGGCACAGCTTTGGCCGCAAGCGTCGACAAAGATGACATAGTTGGCCGTCGCGATATCAGCGGCCAGTTCTGGCAACAGCTGTGGCACCGCTAGAGATTTAACGGACGGTAAGTGCCAGTCGGCTACCGCCATCGCCACCTGAGGCCCCACCCCATCATCCCCCCGCAAAGCGTTGCCATAACCAATTACGAGAAACGATTGGCGATGAGCGGCCTCGGTCGTGAAAGTCGTTGAATTCACGGGTTAACCTCCTGATTAATCGAAGGGCGTTAGCTTGAGCATAGGCAGTAGAGCTGAGGATCTTATGAGGCTTGTCGTGACTGTCATCGATACACCTGATGCAACACTTCTCCAGTAGCGCTAATGAGCTGTAGGTGCAAGGGCATCTGCCCCGCCGCGTGAGTCGAGCAGCTGAGACAAGGATCAAAGGCGCGAATGCCCGCCTCTACGCGATTGAGCAAAGGTTCAGGAATGGCCAGCCCATGAATGTAATGGCGAGCGATTTGAGCTACCGTGCGGTTCATGGCCAGATTGTTTTGGCCCGTAGCGATGATCAGGTTGACCTGGGTCAGGAGGCCATTTTCATCAATTTGATAATGATGAAACAGCGTCCCTCGGGGTGCTTCGCTGCACCCGATCGCCTCCTGTTGATTCACGTCGGCCCGGGCCCGCAGCTGCTCACTCTGCAGATCGGGATCATCCAGAGCCACTTCAATGCGCTCGATGCAGGTCAAGATTTCAATGAGGCGGGCGTAGTGGTAAAAGAAGGAGCTGTTGACGGTGCCGTGCTGGCGGAAGTGTTGCAGTTCCTGCTCAGCCAGGGGGGTGCCGATGCGATCGCAGACATTCAGCCGAGCCAGGGGGCCAACCCGATATACGCCATTTTCTAGCCGACAGTGCTGGGCTTGATCAGGGTAACCCAAGGGCTTGTAGTAAGGAGACTTGAGATAGGAATCAGGCTGCACCGCCTCGCCAATGACCTCTTGATAGCGGCTAGGGTCGAGGCGATCGGCAATAATATTGCCGCCGCTATCGACAAACCGCAGCGCTCCGTCGTAATGCTCCCACGTGCCATCGGGAGCCACTAACCCCATAAACAGGCTGGGGAAATTGCCAAAAATATGTACTTCCTGCTGCAGGTCGGCTAGTAGCTGTTTGAAGCGCTCCAGGGTTGTAAGAATCGTGGCTTTGGCTTCTGGCAACCGCTCACGGATGGCGGCCTGACCCGCATGCGAAAGATGAGCACGCACCCCCCCCGGCACGGCCCAAGACGGATGGATTTTGCGACCGCCTAACTGTTCGATGATGACTTGCCCAAACTGCCGCAGCCGAATGCCACTCCGCGCCAGCTCCGGTTCGGTCGCCATCAAGCCAAAGACATTGCGCTGCGCCGGATCGCTCTCCCAGCCCAACAGCAAATCGCGACTGCTGAGATGAAAAAAGCTCAGCGCATGGGACTGAATAATTTGTCCCAGGTTCATCAGTCGCCGCAGCTTTGCTGCCGCTGGGGGAATTTGTACTGCCAACAGGCGATCGCCCGCCTTGGCTGAGGCCAGCAGATGGCTCACCGGACAAATGCCGCAGATCCGGGCGGTAATCGCAGGCATTTCCCAAAAGGGTCGCCCTTCGCAAAATTTCTCGAAGCCCCGAAACTCGGTGACGTGAAACCGAGCATCCGTCACCTCACCCTGGTCATCCAGGTAGATCGAGATTTTGGCGTGACCCTCGATTCGCGTGACGGGGTCAATGACGATTCGGCTGGTCATGGTCGCAATATCTTGGCTGTCCTAGAGGGCGACTTTAGCGCCTTGATGCATCTCTTCATAGACTTGCCAGGCCAGGTCACATTCTTGTTCGATCTGAGCATCTTCATCGTCAATAATGCGAGCCTGTTGCAGGGCCGCTTGAATGCGCTGACCTAACTCATCTCGGGGGAGCGCACCCGGATGCCCTTTGCGCAAAATATCGGTGACAGACACAATCCCAAGCAGCTCCTCGTTCTCAATCACCGGGGCGCGATGAATACCCGCGTTAGCTAGGATTTTGGCCGCCTCTTGTACGGTGGCAGCAGCAGCTACTTGGATACAGGGCTGTCGCATGATGTCACACACGCCCACCAAGTCGGGATTTTCGTTCGGGGCGATGACCTTAAAGACGATGTCTTTTTCGGTCACGATGCCATAGGGAGTGTCTTCGGTTTTTTCGACAATGAGCGATCGCAATCGTTTAGCCCGCATGAGCAAAATGGCATTCTGCACGGTGGCAGAACTGCGGATGACAACCACGGGTCTGGTCATAATATCTCTGACGGTCAGCATCGCCCTCCTCCCGACCCAGCAGCTTGATTGCAGCAGGATCTTTTTTGAGTCACAAGCCCTATGTAACTCAATACTTTGAGGAACTTGTGAGGAAATGAAATGCCGTCGGTATGATCCTGCCCCTGACCTCGACGCAGAACGATCTTTTTTGAACTCAGATTCTCAAAAGTGCATTTAAATCACGAGGTTACTCTGGCATCCAGAAGCGAGCTCAGGAAATCTCCTAGATAAGGATATAACGGCACTGTCAGGGCGGGTTGAGCGAGTCATCTTCATGATCATCGCTACCAGGAATCAACCAAACCCGTCCCTACGGGTATCGTCTTTGCTAGCAATCTCCTAAGCAATGCCAATGAAACTGCTGACCAATTGAGCTAGCCAAATCGGTGTGAAAGTTCTTGTTGTGGAATGCTATATGACTCACAGGGAAAATACTAGAGAGCATCTGCTTCTTGAAGTATCGGAATAATCGCATTATTGATTAAACGCTCTATTCGCTTTTTTTCGTGTTCAGAAAATCCCTTGCTCACCTCATTTAAGCTCATATTATCTTGGTCAAAAAATGCATATCTAGGCTTTAGTTGATTTAAGATGCAAACGACAAGCTTTTTCCGTAAATTGAGATTAAAAAGCGCCGAGTGATATGGATGGCGAGATTTTTGGACAATCTCACTGATTTTTTGATCTACAAACATTCGAGTTAAATTGATGACCTCAGACATGAGTCGACCTCAAATTCAAACAGTAATATCTAAAGAAATCTGAAAAGGCCTGATTGATACAGACTCCAATGGCGAGAAAAACAGACAGCGTCTCCTTGATGGATGAGGTACAAACCAGGATCTGAAATATTTATCGCTGTAGGGTATCAACACCGCCTGGATTGGTTTTGGGGCATCATCGCTTAGCGTGACGCACCCTACGATGATCAGGGCTACCGACTTATTCAAACTGCTGTGTTTGTTGTCGTTAGAGCTGTTATCTGTCAGACGATTTAGCCCGTTTACGGTTGGTTAGTCATGATATGTGCCTATCGGTTAACCAACGATCGCTACCCAAACCGGATCAGCTCGGGGCCTGAGAGTTTGGGGCGATCGCCCTTCAACAATGGCTCCAAAACGGCTCTGATACGCTCAGCATTGGGTGGGCAACCCGGCAAGTAGCAATCCACAGACACCACTTGATGGACTGGTATCACCGCCTCTAACAACGGCGGCACCAGATCAGCTTGGGGCAGCTGCGGCTGCACATCGGCAGACTCCAGGTAGGCACGGGTGAGCACCGGTTCGGCGCTGCCTAAACTATTGCGAATGGCGGTGACGTTGCCGGTAACCGCACAGTCGCCAAAGGCGATCAGAAATTGGGTGCGATCGCGCACCTGACGAATCATGTCCCAGTGGTCTTGATTGGCCACCGCGCCCTCGACGAGGGCCACATCTACCCCAGCCGGATAGACCTTGACATCGGCAATGGGGCTGTAGACCAGCTCCACTTGCTGCGCCAGCTCAAACAGCCACTCATCCAAATCCAAAAATGACATGTGGCAGCCCGAGCAGCCGCCGAGCCAAACCGTAGCGAGCTTGATGCGAGTCATAGAGTCTCCTCTGGCACCAATGAGGGCCGTTCAGAACCCCACGGAATTCTGATCCAGCCGCGCTTGGCGAGCATGGGCGATAAAACTAACGCGATCGCGATCGTGCTGCATCTCTCCGACCGTTGAGCCTCGGTAAAACAGCGCCCCAGTGGGGCAGGCATTGACACATTTGCCGCAGGACGTGCAGCTCGACGCCTCTCCCCAGGGCTGGTTGAGATCACTCACTAACTGGGAATTGCGACCCCGTCACGCCATATCCCAGGTGTGTACCCCTTCCAATTCATCGCAGGTGCGGACACAGCGAGTACAGAGCACACAGCGATTGTGATCCAGGCCAAATCGCTCGTGGGAAATATCGACCGGGCGATCGGGAAACTGGTAGGTGAGCCCCACATGATCGACTCCCAGATCTACTGCGAGGTCTTGTAGCTCACAATGGCCATTAGAGACGCAGACTGAGCAGGTGTGGTTACCTTCCGCCAGCAAGAGTTCGATAATCATGTGCCGGTAACGCTGCAGGCGATCAGTCTGAGTCAGCACCACCATGCCTTCTGCCGCTGCCGTGACACAGGCGGGCAGTAGTTTGGCCTGGCCCTCAATCTCAACTAAACAGAGCCGACAGGCCCCAACCGTCGAGACCCCGTCCAGATAGCAAAGCGTCGGAATCGAGATACCCGCCCCTGTGGCCGCATCTAAGACAGTTTCCCCTTGGCGGGCACTGACGAGCTGATGGTCGATGGTGAGGGTATTAACTGACATCATCTTGAGTGGCGGCTAGCTTCAGGCATCCAAGGCGCGATTGACTGATGACTCATTAATCGCCCAGATCTGCAATGCTGCCGCTGGGGTGTTTCACATCGCCAGACACCCCCCAGCGGCTAGGATCGAGATCTATTGAGTAGCTCCTATAGAGCCGTCGCCAGTCCGATTAGAACAAGACTGCGGAGCCACTTTGTTTAGGCCACTTTGACATTGACGGCCTTCTCTTTCTGTTCTTTAGACTTTGGCAAAGTCAGGTTCAAGATACCGTCCTTGTATTCAGCCACCACGTTGTCTCGCTGAATTTGACTCGGCAAGGGCACATAGCGCTCGAATTTTCCGTAATAGAACTCAGAGCGTCGGATACCGCCTTCTTCAGATTTCGTTTCAGACTTGCGTTCGCCAGTTACGGCAACAGCTTCGTCACTCACTTCAATGTCTAAATCGTCCGCGCTCATCCCCGGAACTTCTAGTCTCAGATGAAATTCAGTATCTGTTTCATCAAGTTCGGCTGAGGGAACAAACACGGTGCCATCCAGATTTCTACCAAAGTCAGGGACAAATCGTTCGAACAGATTGTCCATTTCTTTTCTGAGCGTATCGACTTCGCCAAAAGGCTCCCAGTGTTTTAGGTCATGAAAAGGTTTCCAACGGGTCAGTGCCATTCTTCTATCTCCGTACAAAACTCAAAACAACATTGCGATTCCTGAGCCGGTGGCTATAGCAATCCGCAGTTGGTTCAGACAGGCTGAAATCGCTGAAAGCCTCTTGAGAAAGGCTTTTCAATTCCGCATTCCGAACTCTGCATGCCGCATTTTGCTATGGCAACGGCCTTTCTGCTAATCAGGAATCTCTACCACTAAGGTAGGCAAACAACTTGAGGAAGTTGTGAGGATCTTAGAGTGCTAATGAGAGATATTTTAAAGGAGTTTATGTATGTGACAAAAGCTACCTGAGTTAACTTTGGGTCAGCCTCAGATAGCCAATTCACAACGCTTTTGTCTAAGGATTTCAAGTAGGCAAACACGGTTTAATTAGTTTTTAAAGTAATCCCCAGAGTGGGAAAGGTACACTTTAGGGTTGGACTCTCATCGGGAATATCCGCCTATCTTTAGGCCAGAGCTTGGCCTCTTATTCAAACCACCGGTTGTTCACAATTTCTTCATGTTTGCTGATGTAGCTTTAGAACATTATTCAATTCAAAAGGATGATCGTAATGTGATTTTCCTTTTTTAAGTTTCATGCATCTTGGTGGGTCAAAGTTCAGACGCGGGTTCCCAATGCGTTTGTTTTTTTGGTTCCTTCACCCGTTCTCAGAAAGCCCACCATCACAAAAGATGAATACCGGTTGTGAGCCGGTTGGTCGTACCAAGGGCGATCGCGGCTTGGGCAATGGGCGGGTGTCAAGCCTGAGCGTGATGAGAGGCAGGCACCATTGCCGCTAAATACTCGTTGCGAAAGTAGCGGAGGGTGCTCAGTACCGGATTGGGAGCGGCCTGGCCGAGACCGCAGAGGCTGGTGTGTTTGACCATATCGCAGAGGGTTTCGAGCTGCTCTAGGTCAGCGGGGGTCGCTTGATGACTTTTGAACTTAGTGAGGAGCTGATAGAGCTGAACGGTACCGGCACGGCAGGGAATGCACTTGCCGCAGGACTCATCCATACAAAATTCCATGAAAAATTGGGCGACCTCAATCATGCGAGTGTGCTCATCCATGACGATCATGCCGCCGGAGCCCATGATCGAGCCGAGTTCTTTCAGCGATTCGTAGTCGACGGGCGTGTCAAAGGCAACGGCCGGAACGCAGCCGCCCGAGGGGCCACCCGTTTGCACGGCTTTGACCTGAGCGCCGTCAGGGGCACCCTGCCCCATGGCTTCCACAATGGCGCTCAGGGTGATGCCCATCGGGACTTCAATCAGCCCCGCATTCTGCACGTTACCCGTCAACGAAAAGACCTTAGTCCCCTTGCTGTGTGCGGTGCCAATGGCGGCAAACCAGTCCGCGCCGTTGCGAATGATCGGGGCAATGTTGGCAAAGGTTTCGACATTGTTGATTAGGGTGGGACACCCCCACAGCCCTGACTCTGCCGGATAAGGGGGGCGTGGTCGCGGCATTCCCCGTTTACCTTCAATCGATGCCATCAAGGCTGTTTCTTCACCACAGACAAAGGCCCCGGCCCCCATGCGCAAATCAACGCGAAAGTCGAAGGGCGAGTCAAAAATCTGGCTGCCGAGCAAACCGTGGCGTTTGGCCTGACGAATGGCTGTCTGTAGATGACTAATCGCCAACGGATATTCGCCACGGACGTAGATGTAGCCCTGGTTCGCTCCCACCGCGTAAGCTGCGATCGCCATGCCTTCCAAGACGCGATGGGGGTCACTTTCTAGCACGCTGCGATCCATGTAGGCTCCTGGGTCGCCTTCGTCGGCATTGCACACCACATATTTTTGACCGGGCGGCATTTTAGCCACAGTCGCCCATTTCAGTCCTGTGGGATAACCGGCCCCACCCCGCCCGCGCAGACCACTGCGGGTAATCACATCAATGACCGCTGCCGGTTGCATGTCCCGCAGGCTCTGGTGCAGTGCCTCATACCCCCGGGCGGCGATGTAATCCTCGATGCGTTCGGGGTCAATCAGACCACTGTTTTCGAGCACGATGCGATGCTGGCGAGTGAAGAATGGCAGGGTGGGGGAGAGCGCCGTGGGGGAGGGGGAAAGATCTAAGTCTTGAGCCCTGAGATTTAAATTCTCCCCGTTCACTGATACCTGTTCCCTGTTCACCGTTCCCTGTTCCCCACTCCCTATCCTGGCAACAATTTGAGCCGCCTGTTCGGGCGTGACTTTAGCGTAGAGATCACCGGCGGGGTCGGTTTGCACCAAGGGTCCCTGACTGCAAAGCCCCATACAGCCAACGCCCGAGACCGTAACTTGGTCGTCAAGTCCGGCTGCAGTGACTGCAGTTTCCAGTTGTTGTTTGACCGCAAGGCCATTGGCAGAGAGACAGCCCCCAACGGTACAACAGCGGATACGGCATGGTTTTGGGGGAGGATTGGAGACTGGTATCGTCATGGCTTATTCAGTGGCAGACAGGCAAGCATGGAGGCGATCGCAGACCGTATCGGCGGTTTGATGGCCTTCCAGCTGATCATCAAAAACCACCGCCGGGGCAATCCCGCAGGCTCCTAGGCAGCGAGCGGTCATGAGCGAAAATTGGCGATCGGCAGTGGTTTCTCCCGCTTGAATACCGGCTTTCTGCTCTAGAGCGCTGAGCAGCTGGGCCGCGCCTTTGACATAGCAGGCTGTCCCCATGCACACGACGCCGGTATGAGCCCCCTTGGGCTCTAGAGAGAAAAAGTGATAGAAAGTGGCCACCCCATAGACCTGGCTAGGCGGTAGCCGTAGGCTGTGGGCGATATCTAGCAGCAGCTCCGGCTCTAAATGGCCAAACAGTTCCTGCGCCGTGTGTAACACCTCGATCAAGGCATCAGGGCGATACTGATGGCGCTTCATGGCGGCCTCTAACCGCCGCAGCCGCTGGTCTGAGACCGAGGGGCTACGGCGGTTAGTCACTGTTGAGGAACGATTCATTAGCCTTCTACTGTCGCTAACTCAGCCGTTTCAACGGTTTCCTGAGGGCTGGTGGGCGCGTTAAACACCAGCACCGAACAGGGCGCATGATGCATCACATAGCTGCTGACACTGCCCATCACCCACTCGCTCACCCCGGTGCGCTGATGGCTGCCAACCATAATCAGATCAGCTTCCCAGGTGCCCGCCAAATCGCAGATCACCCGTTCTGGACTACCAAAACTCTGGGTGAATTCAGCCCGTAAGCCCAGCGATGTGGCCTCTTCACAGAAGTTGCGCAGCCTTTCCAGACTTTGGGCTTCGTATTCCCGAAAGTGTTTCTGATAAACCTCCCAAATGGTCTCACTCGTGCTGAGCGGATAGTAAACCAGCCCTGAGGAGGCCGGTATGGTGAGACTCTCTTGGCCTTCTGGGGCAATCACACTGAGCAGCATGAGCGCTGCGTCGGTCGCTTGAGCGAGCGTTACGGCCTCTTTGAATAAGGGGGCACAGGTATCCCCTTGGTCGAGAGCAACGAGAATTTTGCTAAACATTATGATTTCCTCAATAAAGATTGCAGTGAGTTAAGAGAGCGGTGAACGGAGCGGGCGCGATCGCTGCAACCCTGCACGGCTCGTTCTCCCGCTCTCAGCTGTTGACGTAGAACTTCTCTGCTCAAAAGACTTGCTAACGTTAAGCCAATGCCCCCGCCGTAGTGGGCTCTGCCGACTCCTGAAATGAGTTGGGCGGGCGAGAATGGTGCGGATGAATCACCATTACCGAGCACGGGGCATGATGCGTGATGTGGTTGCTAACGCTGCCTAACAGCATTTCACTCAAGCCTTTGCGCGCATGACTCCCTACCACAATCAAATCAGCCTGACTGTCTTTAGCCGCCCTGCAGATGGCGGGGCCAGGACGACCATAGGGCTGTAGATAAGTGCAGTCAATGCCCATTGCCTCAGCTTTTTTCTGCTGTTGTTTCAGCAGGGATTCGTAATGCTGCACAAACTCGTCCCATTGCCGGTCGTAGGTGCCTCGGACGAGCGTGTCCAGTTCTATGGAGTAGCTGTTAGCAGAGACTTGTGGTCGCTGGGGACTGGTCGGCGCAAACACGTCTAGAGCATGCACTAGGGTCAGCTGAGCGCCCAGAGCTTTAGCGAGTTCTAAAGCTGTCTCAAACGCTTGGTGACTGCAAGCTGATTTGTCGATCGCCACCAAAATATTATTAAGCATGAGAAAGTCCTCCTGAAGCTTCGGTATGGCTTGGTGCCATCACCGCCACACAAAGGGTGGTTTTGATCATCGAGTCGAGGGTAAGGCTAATCGAGTCGATGCCTTGCCTGACTAAAAACTGGGCGAATTCTGGGTAGTCGCTGGAAGCCTGACTACAGATGCCAATTTGGCGCTGACATCCTTTCACCCGTTCAATAACTTTGTAGATCAATAAATTGAGGAACTTGTGAGGAAGAGGCTTCAGGTTTGCGTTTCATGATTTTTTTGCGTTTCATTAAATTGATAGCTGAAACCGTTCAAGCACTGCAATTTATGACATGATTTAGTTAGGGAAATTAGTAACCAATCGGTTTTATTTGCCAGCTCAAACTCATATTTATTTGGCCGCAAAGAATCAGCGCTGTGGTTCTCAATGCCTTGCTAGTCCGAGCGATACGCCACATTGCTAACGGGCTGCCTCATACCGTTAAGCTGCCTTGATTTTTCCGATTAGGCTGATTTAGAACAGTAGAATTCGCTTGAGTAAATATCCTTTTCCCGAAGTAAGAAAAGGTGGCAATACGGGCATCGCTGATAGCTCAAGTCGACACTTAAATTTGCTTTGCTTAAAACCGGCCATTCGGCGACAGTCCTTGACCAGCCTGATGCCCCAAGGAGGATACGATGAGACGCGATTACCTAGCGATATTCCCTCTACTGACAACTTTGTTCCTGGCTGGCCCGACCCTGGCCGAAAGCCCGTTACCGGCTAACCAACCGCTCAATGTGAATCAGTTACTGACGACGAATCTCTGCCCTCAGTGTGATTTGGCTGGGGCTGATCTCAGCGGTGCTCATCTCATTGGCGCTGATCTGCGCGGTGCCGATCTCACGGGCGCTAACCTCTCGTGGGTGAATCTCGAAGGGGCTGATCTCACCCAGGCTGATCTCACAGGAGCCAACCTGACGGGTGCCTTTTTAACCAACGCCACGCTGATTGACGTTGATTTGGACAATGCCAATTTGTCTCAAGCGCAACTCTACTTTGTGGATGTGACGGGTGCCTCTATGGACAATCTCAATTTGGCGGGAGCCACCATTGTGGGCACTCCCATTAGCATTGGCAATGGCGTCGAGCTAGACGAGGAAGAGGAACCGATCATCAGTCCGCTAGAGTGGTGGCAACTTGATCTGCCCGGTGATGGGCAGCCTTGGCCCAGCGATTCTTCTGCCGAGGAGCTGCGCCAACGCATCGACGTTCCAGGGCCAGTCATGCCGAGTCTGCATCGGCATCGACACCCAACCGGGGGGCCATACCACCCGCGATTTGCCTTCTAAGGGATCTGCGCTTAAATCACATCCCATTTGTGGAAACGTTTTCTGTCGGGGTTTGGCAGTGACAAACCCCGACGATCGGTACGTTATTTTCAAGCCAATCCCTAAAATGTTTCAGAATCTTGGGCCAGGGCTTCAAAGCCGGAGACAATATCGAGGAGTTCTGCCGTAATCGTGTCCTGACGCTGCTGCTGAAACGTCGCTTTCAGGTCAAATAGGCGCTCTTCGATATTTTTTTCAGCCACCTGCATGGCTGCTAAACGACTGGCGTTTTCACTCGCCAGCGATTCGGCGCAGGCTCGATAAAGGCCCACGAAAAAGTGCTGCTGAAACAAAGCCGAAAACAGCCGTTCAGGCTCCATCGTGACTTGAGGACGACAGCGAGAAGGCCAGGGCCGTTGCTGTAGCTTCTGTAAGTAGAGGTAGCTGAAGGGAAACAGCGGCAGGAGAGTCGAGACAGCGGTCGCCTCCCTCGCCGGACGATTGTGAAATACCCAAATGTGATCAACCTGGCCGGATTGTCGCCAAGTCTCTAACTGCAAGACCATGCGTTGTACCAAAGACGTGATGCCACCAATCGATCCAGGGACTGATAAAGACTGCTCTACGGGTTGATCAGCCGCCAGCAGCTCGTCAGCCATCCGGGCACCAATGGCGAGCACGGTCGGTGGCGGCATCGCGATGCCCTGAGTCCGGTTGGCCTGACTTAATCGGGTCAAATGATCGGTCACGAACTCTACGAGCTGTTGATTGAAGCGACCACACAAGCCCTGATCGGTGCCAAACACCACCACCCCTAACCGCTGAGGCAAACTCGGACGCTGAGCGGCCAATACCTCTGGATGGTGAATGATGAGCACCTGTAGGCCCAAGCCCAACACTCGACTATGCTCGGCCAGAGAGAGCACAGCGCTCTCATACTGGCGATTACTGATGGCCGCCAACGCTTTCATGGTTTTCACAATGGATTGGAGTTCTTCAGCGGTTTTAATTTGGCGCTGGAGAGTTTTGGGGGTTGGCATAAGAGAGCAGGGAGCGAGAGGTTTGTGGAGGGGATATTGGTTGGCGTCTAGATGGGGCGATCGCGAGATTAAGGTGGGCCTAAGGCGAGCGTTGGGCGAGCGTCATGAGATCAGACAGCACCCTCGCGGCTAAATCTAACAACGCTTGGCGATCATCTGGTGCCAGAGCCTCACCCAGTTCAATCCGCTGGCAAACATCGGGCAGTTGGGCTTCAACGGCGGTAGCTAAAGCTGATTCGAACGAGGCGATCTGAGGGATGGGTAGGGGGTCTAGCAGACCTTCATTGGCGGCTAGCAGCAGGATAATTTGCTGACTCACCGTGAGGAGCTGATACTGAGCTTGACTCAGAACAGCGCGGATGTGACGACCGCGAGTCAGCGTCTGCTGGGTCGCGTCATCCAGACGGGTACTAAAGCGGGCAAAAGATTCGAGTTCTTGGAACTGGGAATAGGCCAGCCGCAGGTCACCGGAAACAGCGCGATAGGCGGGCAGTTGGGCGTTGCCGCCCACCCGCGAAACCGAACGCCCGACATCGACGGCGGGCAGAATACCTTTTTGAAATAGGATGGGTGTGAGGTAAATTTGGCCATCGGTAATCGACACCAGGTTGGTCGGAATGTAGGCGGACAAGTTACCGGCTTCAGTTTCCACAATGGGCAGGGTGGTGAGGGAGCCGCCGCCCAGTTCCGGTCGCAAGCAGGTAGCGCGCTCTAGCAGGCGCGCATGGATATAGAAAATATCGCCGGGAAAGGCTTCGCGTCCGGGGGGGCGACGCAGCAGCAGCGACAGTTCTCGATAGGCGCGAGCATGGTGGATCAGGTCGTCATAGACAATCAGCACATCGCGACCCTGCTCCATAAAGTATTCGGCCATGGTGGTCGCCGCGTAGGGGGTGATGTACTGCAAGCCAGGGGTATCTTCGCCAGTGGCTACAACCACGACGCAGTAGTCCATGACTCCCTGGCGACGCAAATCGGCAATCAGTTTGGCCACCGCATCACTACGTTGGCCGATCGCGCAGTAGATGCAAAGCACGTTTTTGTCTTTTTGGTTGAGGATCGTGTCGAAGGCGATCGCCGTTTTGCCCGTTTGGCGATCGCCCAGAATCAGCTGCCGCTGACCGCGACCGATGGGCACCAGGGCATCAATGACTTTAATCCCCGTCTGTAAGGGCACCTTCACCGGCACCCGATCCATAATGGCGGGGGCGGCCCGTTCAATCGGTCGCCGCTCTAGAGCGGGAATGGGTTCACCCCTGTCCAACGGTCGTCCCATCGCATCAATGACGCGGCCTAACAGGCCCTCTCCCACCGGTGCATTGAGCACTTGTCCAGTCCGCTGAACTTCCCCCCCTGCCATCAGCCCGGCCTGGCGATCGAGCAACACCAGGCCCACCTCGTCAACATCCAGATTAAACGCTAAGCCCGTAGACCCGTCGGCAAAGCGAACTTGTTCTTGCGATTGCACCTGAGGCAACCCCGTGGCCCGAGCCATGCCATTGCCGACAAACGTGAGCGTCCCCACTTCCTGACAGGTCAGCGTTAGGGCGCTGTGCTGGGTGGCTTGGGCAAAGTGATCCAGCGTTTCGGTGAGGACAGATTGGAGAATGTCTGGTGCCATAGGACGGTGGGAAGAAAAGTGGAGAGTGGAGAAGGCGTTGTTAAATTACGGTATGAATTCGCCCCTCAGCCCCCATTCTGGGGAAGCCAGATTTCTTAAAGTCCCCCAGAATCAGCCCTCCGGGCATTCAAGACGGGGGTATTTAGAGGGCGAGATCACTGGCAACTCAGATAGATCTGGACTGCGATGCAGCCATGCCAGTGAAGAATTAGGTGGATAAGAGAGAGGGGTTAATGTCCGTTTGCGAATTGAGGGTGAGGGCAAGAGCCGGTTCCAAGTTGTTGAGGTAGGCGGCTAGGTTCCAATCCAGCTTGTAACCGGGGGTGCGCAACTCGATACCACAGCCCAGATCAACGTTCGTTTCAAACTCTAAAGTGATGGCATGTGCTGCCACTACCTGGATGGCGGCCACCAGACTCTGCTGAGTGGCAGGGGGCAGGGGCCAGCGGCTGCGGATGACGACGGGAGCACCGTCGGCCAGGGTCAGGGCCTCTTTTAGACTTTGTTGCTCCGCCGCTGGCAGCTGCTGTAGGCGGGTTAAGAACGTTTTAACGACCTGTTGCTCTAGGTCAGCATCCGCTAGATCGGTTAAAACCTGACCCACCGTTTGGGCGAGCTGATAGGTGGCTTGCTGGCGAAACCGGCGCAACACCCCGGCTTGTTCTTGTTCTAGAGCCCGGTACCAACGGTCTTTGGTCTGGTTGACGTCGTCTTTAGCGTGAGCCAGCAGTGTGAGCCGCTCGTCTTGCAGGTGCGATCGCAACTCGGCCAGCCGTTGGTCTCGGTGAGCCGCAAAGTCTTGCTGCATGTGCCGCAGCCGTTCGGCTTCTTGTTGGGCCAGCGTTTCTTGTTGGGCCGCTTGTTCGAGTCGGCCGGCGATGGTCTGCTCGCGCTGAGCCATGACGCGGGTGATGGGACCGTAGAGAAAATGTTTAAGGAGGGCCACCAAAATCAAAAAGTTGATGATCTGCGCCAGCACCGTAAACGGATCGATCAGCATTGGTTAACCTCCTGTCTGGGCGATTACATAAGCCCAAAACGGATTGGCAAAAATCAGAATGAGCGTGATCACAAAGCAATAAATGGCGGTCGATTCAACCAGAGCCATGCCCACAAATAGAGTGCGAGTGATGGTGTTGGCTTCATCAGGCTGTTGGGCCAGGGCACTGAGAGCTTGAGCCAACGCCCGACCTTCGCCCAGAGCCGGGGCGATCGAGCCGATAGCAATGGTGAGGCCCGCAATCACAATTGAAGCCATGCCAATAAGCGCCACATTATCCATAGAAAACCTCCGTGTGTTGGTGTCTGATTTACGTGGAAAGAGGGAACAGGGAATAGGGAATAGACCGTTATGGGTTATGGGTTGGTCATTGTTGATTACCGGTGTTTGATTTTGGTTGAACCTGCTTCTCCAAGTTACGCTCACCCACTACCCGCATACCCACTACCCTCACACCTGTCACGTCCCATCACTCCCCCGCTCTTCCGCTCCCGCCGAAGTCTGCGCCTCGGTGGCGGCGGCAATGAACACCATCGCCAGCACCGCAAAAATGTAGGCTTGAATCATCCCTGTGAGCAGGCCCAACATCTGCATCACCACTGGAAAGATCAGGGGGGCAATGGAGAGCAGAATGGCCACAATCATGGTGCCGCTCATGACGTTGCCAAACAGCCGCACCGCGAGGGAAATGATGCGGGAGACGTCGCTGATGAGATTAAACGGCAACATGATCGGTGTGGGCTCAACATATTGCTTTAAGTACGATCGCCAGCCCTGTCGCCGAATGCCAAACAAGGGGATAGCGACAAACACGCAAATGGCCAGCGCTGCGGTAGTCGATAGGGAGCCGGTGGGCGGCTGATAACCAGGCAAAATACTCAGCAGGTTGGAGGCGGCGATAAAGACAAAGAGGGTGCCGACAAAGGGCAGATAGGGTTCGGATTCCTGGTTACTAATGTCACGAATTTGCTGGCTAATGCCTAGCACGAGAACCTCCAGCAGATTTTGTCCGGGCGAAATCTGGGTAGAGGCTGACAACTTGCGCGTCACCCACCAGGAAACGAGCGTCAGCAAGCCCATCACAAACCAGGTAAAAACCAGGGTGGCATTGAGGGTTAGAGGGCCGAGTTGAATGGGGATTTGGTCGGGGGTGAGGTTCATGGAAGTCGTAGGAGTGGAGAAGAGGGAGCGGGGAGCGGGGGAAAGGGAATTTTGAACTCTGGCCTTCTAACTTCTAATTAGCCATCGGTCTGACGACGGCAGATCGCTCGACGCTAGCCAGTAGATACGTCATCAGGAGGGTGCGGCTGAGCCAAACGCCACAACTGATGAGCAGAATGGTGGGTAACGGTGGAGCCAGAGGGTGTTGCAATAGCCAAGCACCGCCCCCGAGTAAGATTTCCAGACGGATTAACCAGCTCAGGCCCATGCTGAGAAAGGGGCGACGCCACCGGGGTAATCGCCGCAGGGTGATCCACAGCCCGCCAAAGTAAAGGCCGCCGAGGCTGAGACCGGCCAGCAGCAACACAATCGCACTCATGCCCATGGCCTCCGGGTTGGCCAGCGATTAAGTCGGGGGCGCAAACAGAGGGGGGCGATCGCGCCGGTCATTAATGGAGGCAGGGTGATCGCCCCAAAGGCCGATTCAATCACGTTGACTCTCCTTTGTGACCCAGTACCAGGCATTCCAACAGCCCAGGGCAACTCCCACCGCTAATAGCATCAGCGTCCAGGAATATTGACTGGCGACTTGGCGATCGATCCATACGCCTAACGCCACGCCCATCAGGGTAGGCAACGCGACGGCCCACCCCACCATGCCAAACATCCCCAAGGCAAACCACACCTGCTTGCCAGTCTGGCGCGCTTTCAGTTTGCGCCGGGCTTTTTCACTGATGTGGTCGACAAAAGAATGGCGATCGGGCCGATGCGGTGGGCGGGGTGTTGACATTTAGCTGCCCTCCGCAGAAAGCGCTGTGAACTGACGCGCCAGACTGGCTTCCATCCGTGCGATCGCGGTGCGGGCCTGCCGCTCTTGCTCATCAATCGCGTAAAACTGCTGCTCGACTTCTCGCTTCAATGCCTGCAGTTGACTCCCCTGAAAGGCATTGCGGGTCGAAATCAGCACCTCCGGCCCGCATTTGATCAAAATGCCACCATCGATGGCGATAAAAATCTCGTCTCCGACCGGAGTCTGCAACGTCAAAATACCCGGCACCAACGCCGCCAGAAAATCGATGTGATGAGGTAACAGGCAAAAGGCCCCGTTTTCCGCCTCGGCAATGACCTTGGTGACAGGTTGATCTATCAGGACGTGGGTGGGCAGGAGGAGTTTGAGGTGCATGGCGGGGGAGGTGAGGAGATGGGGAGGTGAGTGGGGGGATGGGGAAACTCGGCGGAGTCGGTGAGGTCGGGGGAGTGGATGGGGATTAGTCGTGGGTGATCCCATTACCGATTACCCACGACTAATCCCTATCCCCTGTTCCCTATCCCCTATTGCCTCTGGAACTCGTCCGATCATGTACAGTTCTTTCTCCGGAATGTTGGCAAATTCATCGTTGAGGATGCGATCGCACCCCTCCAGCGCCTGATCCAAGGAGACAAATTGACCGGGCGTGCCGATGAACTGCTCAGTCGTGAAGAAGGGCTGGGTCAGGAACCGTTCAAGGCGTCGGGCTCGGTAAACGGTTTGCCGCTCGGCTTGACCCAACTCTTCGATCCCGAGCATGGCAATGATGTCTTTCAGGTCTTCGTAGTCAGCCAGGGTTTTACGAACGGCCTGCGCAATTTGATAGTGCCGGTGGCCGACCACCGTGGGCGTCAGAATTTTAGAGCCGGACTGCAGCGGATCAATGGCGGGATATAGACCCTCACTAGCGCGTTTACGCGACAGCACAATGGAGGCGGACAGGTGCGAAAAGATATGCACCACCGCCGGGTCGGTGAGATCATCGGCGGGCACATACACGGCCTGAACTGAGGTGATGGCTCCGGTGTCAGTACTGCAAATCCGCTCCTCTAGGGCGGCGAGTTCTGTGCCGAGCGTAGGCTGATAGCCGACCCGTGAGGGCAGTTGCCCCATCAGCCCAGAGACTTCGGCCCCGGCTTGCACAAAGCGAAACACATTGTCGATCATCAGCAAGACGTCTTGGTGCGCCTCGTCGCGAAAATACTCCGCCATCGTTAGCGCTGCGTGACCGACTCGGAAGCGAGCCCCTGGTGGTTCATTCATCTGGCCAAATACCATGACGGTTTTGTCCAAGACTCCGGCGGCTTGCATTTCGCGATAGAGTTCCTCGCCTTCTCGCGATCGCTCTCCCACCCCGCAAAAAATGCTCACGCCCTGGTAATGCTTCACCACGTTGTGAATCATCTCGGTAATCAGCACGGTTTTGCCCACGCCAGCGCCCCCAAAGAGACCGGCTTTTCCGCCGCGCTCAATGGGCGCTAAGACATCAATGGCTTTGATCCCAGTCGCGAGTATCTCGGTCTGAGTGACCCGCCGATTCAGGGGTAGGGGTGACCCTTGCAGAGATCGCCGCTGACCAGCAACCGCGCCTCGATCATCAATCGGTTCGCCAAATACGTTGAAGACGCGCCCGAGTAAATCATTGCCAACCGGCACCTGCAGGGGTAAACGCGTATCTTCGACGGCCATGCCTCGGGCAATGCCATCGGTAGAGGTGAGGGCAATGCCCCGCACGTCGTGGGCGCTGAGATAGTTGACCACCTCAACCGCCGCTTGCCCCGCCACGATCACTTGGTTATGCAGCAGCGGCAATGTGGTCGGAAAATGTAGATCGACCACACTGCCCCGCACCGCTGTCACAGTTCCCGCTACCATGGCGCCTGGTGCCGATGATGGGCATCGGGAATATCTCCTGCAAAGGGCTGTGCCCCGGTGGCGGGATAATTGTCATCACGGGGACTAAAGATCCGCCCTGCTGCTGTTGAGATGTCCTCAAACGGCTTTTGGAAAGCTTGCAGGAACCTTTGGGTTTTTACAGACCATTTTCTCTTCAATGAAGTCATGATTGAACTCCCGAATATTATGGTTACTTTTCTCAAGTTGTAGAGGCTCAGAGGATAAAACTCCCGTCTTTATCTCACTGATATGAGATTTACCTTTTGCCACCGAGCTTCTAAGCGCAAACGAAAGATCTCGGCCTCATAATTAAGCTGCCAGCAGCGCTCTAACCCTTGAATTCTGTACTCTCGTCTGAACTTAAATGGATCGAAGCGAGCCGGTTTCTCCTTACCAAACAGGGGCTGGTTGAGATAAGCCTCAGCCATTTCCCAAAATCTATGTTTTCTATCGTTCATTTCTATGACCTCCTAGCTAAAATGGCTTTCCAGGCAACAAGCTAGTGAACTGCTCATTTCATCCAGTTCACTAGCTTGCTCTTTATATTCCTCAGCGCCAGAAACAGCGACTCTCAAGAGCCATGACCGGAAGGCGATTGAGCACTCCCTACAAGGATTAATTTATCTAGAGAGTCTGAGGATGTTGTGAAGAAGTCCGGCACTCGTGGACTGTGGCGTGATTTCTTCAACCATGGCTAGGAGCCAGGGGGCAAAGAAATTGGAAGGGTAGCGTTATTTCTGCCGTAGAGGACTAGCGGCCCATCTGGCTCTCAGCATCCGGCTCAATGATGTTCAAGATCGTTTGCATCAGCGCGATCGGGTCAAAGGGTTTACCCACAATGGCGGCAGCACCATTCTGTTGGGTTTGGCGTTGATCGCTGGGGCGATCGCGCGACACCAAACACACGATCGGAATCTGCCGCGTCAAGTCGTCGGCTTTAAGCTGAGCCAAGATCTCTAAAAAGTTAGAGGACTCATCTAACAAGATGGCGTCTGGCATTTTCTGTTGAGCTAAGGTTAGCCAGTCTTGCGTTGATTTGGCTGTGATCACCTGCCAGCTTGAGAGGGTCTCTAAGCTGAACTGCAAGATAGCTTGGATATCATCGACGTCTTCAATGAGGAGCAAGCGAAGAACGCGTTGAAAAGGCATGGACTCTATAGCATCGGCATCGGGTTTCAGCTTTGATCCAAGTATGTTATCGGTGACGGCCTATCTTAAGCCAGTGAATTTACCGCTCAGAGGGGAGTACATTCACGGGGTCAGGCGAAATATATATGTCTTGCTTGTAGCGAAAGAATATGAGGATCTAGTGAGGAAATCCCTCGGAAGACCCTCACACCCACCCCAAAAAGCCGGAAATTTGGCTGGCCAAGGTCATTGGGTCAAAGGGTTTCGTAATGACGCCTTGGGCACCGAGGGCATAAAATCGTTGTCGATCGACTGATTGAGCCTTCGCCGTTAAAAAAATAACCGGAATGTCGTGCGTATCAGGGGAATCTTGCAGCCATTGTAAGGTCGCCACCCCATCACGTCCCGGCATCATCACATCCAACAGCACCGCATCAGGACGCTCTGACAGAGCGATCGCCAGCCCTTCATCACTCGATCGGGCCGTCAGCAATTCCCAGCTGGCTTCCATCATCAGCCCCACTTCAACAATTTTGTGGATATCAACTTCGTCGTCAATCAGGAGGATACGCTTGGTTGGCATAGTAAGTTAACGAATATCTGGCAGCGTAAAGCAAAAAGTACTCCCTATGCCTAGGGTACTTTCTGCCCAAATTTTACCGCCGTGTCGCTGCACAATGTTTTTGCAAATTGCCAGTCCTAAGCCCGTACCGCCCAGCTGTCGAGAGTCTGAAGCATCGACCTGTTGAAAGCGTTCAAAAATTGTTTCTAACTGGTTGCTCGGAATGCCCCGGCCCTGATCTTGAACCTGGATCAAAATGTCATGATTGCGTTTGGCTGCGCTGAGGGAGATGGTGGTGTGGGCCGGGGAAAACTTAATGGCGTTGCTGAGGAGATTGGTCAGGACTTGGAGAATATGGTCAGCATCGGCCCAGGCCGTCAATTCCCCAGGGGCAATGGCAAAGTGGATGTGGTGCTCGTCAGCCATTGACTGCATCGCTTGAGCGGCTTGCCACATCAGGTCTCCCAAATCGCAAGTCTGCAGAGACATCGTGACTCGACCCGATTCAATGCGCTCTAAGTCCAACACGTCATTAATGAGGCGGGACAGACGCTGGGTATTTTTGAGGGAAATCTCCAAAAATTCCTGGCCTTGAGGGGTGAGGTTGCCCAGTTTTTTGCTAGCCAAAAGCACTAAAGAGCCGTGAATTGAGGTCAGGGGCGTGCGGAGCTCGTGGCCCACGATAGAGACGAATTCGTCTTTCATGCGTTCAGCGGCTTTGCGATCGCTAATGTCGTTCGTCAGGCCAAAAAAGCCCTTGATATGACCTTGAGCAGTGTCTACTTCCGGAATGTAGGTGGTGAGCAGATACCGCGATTGTCCGTCGGGGGTCGTGAGCTCGGCTTCAAAACTCGCCTCACGGCCCGATAAAGCCGCCTCAATATGAGGTTTGGCCTGCGCGTAATAGGCATCGCCCATCACCTGCCAAATGTACTGCCCTGGCAACTCAGTCAGCGGGATCTGGTACCAGTCTTCGTAGGTGCGGTTGTTGAACACATAGCGTTGTTCCGCATCGACCGAGCAAATCAGCACCGGCAGCGCGTTGGTGGTGAGACGCAACTGTTCTTCACTGCGGCGGAGGGCGGCCTCGGTTTGCCGCCGCTGGGTAATGTCTTTGAGGATGACGGTGAATAGCTGCTGCCCATGGTTGGTTTGCAGTTTGGATATAGACGCTTCGGCGGGAAACGTTTCGCCGGTTTTGCGTTGTCCCAAGACGTCTCGACTGCGATTGGCCATTTGACGCGAAGTATCCGCAGCGATCGAGAAATTTTGGACATGTTGGCGATGAACCTGTTGAAAGGCTGCCGGCAGCAAAATATCTAACGGCTGATGGTGGATTTCATCAAAGGTATAGCCAAAGATTTGTTCGGCCCCTTGGTTATACATGACAATTCGCTGCTGGCTATCGATGGAAATGATGGCTTCATCGGCATTATCTAAAATGCCGGCTAACTTTTGCTGACTCTCGCGGAGGGCATTTTCAGTCTGCACGCGGTCTTGAATTTCTTGGCGCAGCTGTTGGTTGGTCTGTATCAGCTGTTGCGATCGCCGCTGCACCTGAGCTTCTAAGTTATTCAACAGCTGCGCTTGGGCAATCGCGACGCCCATTTGGTTGGCCAGCTGCTGCAACAGTTCGATTTCAAAGGCTTCCCATTGACGCGGGCGATCGCATTGCATCACCGTGAGCAGCCCCCAAAGCTGCTCACCCACGTGAATCACAATCTCGATGCAGGCTTGGGCTCCCCACTGCTTGAGAAAGGCGGCAGTGCCAGGGGACGAGCAGTCTCGCTGCAAATCGGCACAAGCACAGGCTAAAGCTGTCGTCTCTGGCCTCAGCTGGAGTCCTGAAACCCCCTGATGCAAGACAGAGGGAGCGGCGGCTGCCGCTGGCATGGCTTCTTGGATGACCTTGCCCGTCGTGGGAGAGTCAAACTCAATGATGAGGACGCGATCGCAAGCCAGCAATGCTCGCACTTCGGTCGCAGCGGTTTGTAAAACCTCGCTAATTTCCAGCGACTCCCGAATTCTGCGGGTAATTTCGCTCAGCAATTGAGCCTGCTGATATTGCCGGGCCAGGGCTTGTTCGATCTGACGCTGTTCTGTGACATCAATGCCGGTGCCAATGACATATTCAACCGCATCAGCAGCATCTTTCAAGACCGTATTCGACCAGCTAATCAGTCTATGCGTACCATCACGACAAACCCAATAATTCTCATACTGGTTGGGGCTGTGCACTTGGCTGACCTGTTGAAAGACAGCTTGAACAGCAGCTTTTTCCGGCGGGGGAATCAACATATCCCAAATGGTCTGGCCCAGAGCTTCGCTGGCAGCATAGCCTGACACCTGTTCACAGGTCTGGTTAAAGCGGACGATCTGGCCTGTGCGATCCAGCACAATGACTAAGGCGCCAACGGTATCCAGAACTGCGGAAGTGAAGTTGCGTTCCTGCCTAAGGTCATCTTCCAGGTGTTTCTGAGCCGTCACATCACGGGCAGCGGCATAAATGAGCTGCTCTTCAAAGGAGGCGGTCGCATACCAACTAAACCAGCGGTAACTGCCATTCTGACAGCGATAGCGATTCACAAAGGCAATGGAGAGTTGTCCAGCCGCTAAGTTTTCGATTTCCGCTCGCGTTGCGGCGAGATCATCGGGGTGAATGAAGCTGGTAAACGGAGACGCTAATAACTCAGCTTCGTCATAGCCCAAAATTTTCGAGAAGTTCGGGTTCAGCCGCTTAAAGTAGCCATCTAAGCCCGCGATACAGAGCAGACTTGGGGTGACGGAAAAGAAGGTTTCGAGTTGCGCTTGAGCCTGGTGACGCTCCTGCACTTCGTGCTGGAGCGCGGCATCCGTTTGCACGAGTCGTGCCGCTTGTACGCCAAATCGTTCCTCCAGTGACTGATGAGTCTCTCGCAACACGGTCTCTAATCGCTGGCGCTCCGCGATTTCTGTCTGCAGGGCTTGATTGGTCTGGTGGAGTTGCTGATTCGCGGCTTCTAGCTCAGCCGTCTGCGCTTCGCTCACTTGCTGCAGCTGTTCAATTTCCGTCAACATCTCCACCGGGTCAAGCATTTGCAGCAGGTTCGTTTGGGTGACAATCCCGGCTACACCCCCAGCCTCATTGGCTACCACCAAACGGCGGGTGTGTCGCCGCTGCATTTCTTGATGGGCTGACCAAAGGGTATCTTGCGGGTACGCCAAAAACAGGGGTGTACTCATGACCGTTTGGGCTGGGGTTTGAGCCAACGGTAGCCCTAAAGCTTGAAACTGGACGATATCCCGCTCAGTCACAATGCCGATGGGGGCTTCCAGCCTTAAGCCTCCTTGCGGTTTGGCCTGAGTGATCACGATACAACTGACTCGGTGATGGGTCATTCGTTGAGCCAATTCCAGCAGGTTTTCGGTGGCTGCGGCCTGAATCACCTGTTGGGTCATGATCTCGCCCACCCGCCTGAGCTTAAGAAAGTTGAACGGTTGTAGGGCTCTACGGATGCTGGTTTGCGTCACCAGACCCAACAGCATCCCAGAGTCATCGACGATGGGGAGCTGACGAATCTGATGCTGTTTCAATATCGCCATTACGGTAAACAGGCTGTGCGCTTCAGATCTTTTGAGCGTGATGACGGGGTGAGTCATGACGTCTGCGATCGCGACGGTGGCTAAATCTGCCCCCATCGCGACGAGCCGCACGAGGTCTCGCTCGGTCAAAATCCCGAGTAGTTGGTTATCGGCCACGATGAGCGCACAGCCAAAGTGTTTAGGAGACTGAGTCTGTGCCCCCTGAGTGCCGATTTCAGCCAAATCGCAGATTTGCCCAAAGGTTTGGCTCATCTGCTCAAGCACCGTTTTGATCGCCACATGAGGCGCGACGATTAGAGGCTGGGGATCTAAAATTTGGTCAATGCTGAGGTGATCGAAGAGGCGTTTGTTAACTAGCGACATGGCTTAGTCAACCCCCGCAGCTGGAATTGGCTGGAATTGGAGAGTATTGGCCACCGGCTTCGAATCCTCATTATGGCTTCCTTTCCCATAACAGCTTTGATTCTACACAAAGGCACCGGCGTGAATAGATTGCCACAAAGTTGCTGTGGGAGAGTCGTCACCATAGAAACGTTACCCATACCGGGAATAGATTCTGGTGTTGCTGAATTACGGTATCAATTCGCCCCCCAGCCCCAGTTCTAGGGCTAACCTTGTAGGGGTTTGGCCTGATATCGCTGCCTCGCGCTCTTGTTCGATGGCCATCCTGGCCGTCCTGAACGCCCCGCAACCCTTTAAAGAGCTGGTTATGGAGGCAGGCTGGAAGCCTACCCGACCGGTTGTCTACAGGACTTGAGCCGACCGGAAAGGGCGATCGCCGCCCCCATCATGGAAGCCGAAAGCTAAGTCATATGAGATTCCTGGAAACCCCTACAGGATTAGGTTCTAGGGAAGCCAGATTTCTCAAAGTTCCCCAGAATAAGCTCTCTGGGCATTCAAGAAAGGGGGATTTATACCAGTTCTGCAAAGTAGCGCTACAGATTGGGGATCCCCCGCTGTCGCTGCCCCCTTGTCGAAGGGGGCTATACACTTAATTTGATGCTGTGTAGTCAAAATTCAGCGAATTGGGATAAAAGCTCGACAACGTGGCAAACCGAGTTGAGACAGCGCGCCGAGTCGGCCGTACCAAGCTAATGGCCCTGCCCAATGAAATACGTTTCATGGGAACTGAAACTACGTTATTTTCAAGCAGCTCCCTGATCAATGCGGGCGATCGCCAATTCCGAGTCTGTTTCGCCACAGCTCATGCCGTGGGCGACGGCATAGCGTTGCATAAACCGCACTAATCGCGCCCACTGGTTATCTTGTTCAATCTCAAGTTTGCACTCAACACTTTTGAGTGCTTTTCCCTCGGGGCCGTCATATACCATCGCAATGCAGACAGGCTGCACCAAGATATCTCCTTCGTCGTCAATCAGGTGTAATGGGCACCCCGCACTTTTTTTGAAACAGAGGAAATGTGCCAATGAAGCCAGGGTTTTGAATCGCATCACTGCCACATTGGTGCCGGTAGAGGAGGCATTTTTGAGGCTCGCACTGCTCATTTTTTCAGGCAGGTCTTCAAAGATTTGGACACAGGGTATTTGAACTGTCATTGTTAACCTTCATTTTTGCATTGTTGATATTGCCGAAGGCTTAAGCCAGATTGCCGTCCTTACAGCATGGGACAGGCAATCTGGTTTTTCGTACCTGAGCACAGTTACAGAATAGAAAGAAACTTTGAGAAAGTTATGAGCAAGGCGCTCTCGTTCAATGGGCCATGATGCCTAACCTGAATAATTCACCAGACGTTTCACCAAAATCGCAAGCCTTCTAGGGACTGGATTTCAGCTTTCGTGTATAAAAACACACTGTCGAAAACGCTAAATTGCCAGATTCCTTTCTGGATAAAAGGTTCAGCCGTTTTC
>JBHJJI010000372.1:0-22573 GCA_050042805.1 Leptolyngbyaceae cyanobacterium | reverse complement strand
GTGCTAGATATTGACGGCACGATCGCGGGCCATGCTAACGAAGTCACCGAGGGCGTGAAGGCGGCGATCGCAGAGGTGCAGGCTCAGGGCATCCAGGTGGCGATCGCGACAGGGCGCATGTATCGCTCGGCGGTGCGGTTTCATCAGGCTGTGCAGTCTCAGTTGCCGCTGCTGTCTTACCAAGGGGCGCTGATCAAAGACCCAGTCTCTGGCAAGGTGTATCGCCATACGCCGCTGACACGTGATGACACGTTGGCTTTGCTGGCCGAACTCGCCACCCTTGAAGCCGCCGAACAGCTTTCTATTCATCTTTACATTGACGATCAGCTGCATGTGCGGCAAATTTTGCCCGACACGCGAGAGTACGCTGAGCGATCAGGGGTTGACCCGATCGCAGTGGGCGACCTCGCGACTTATCTGCAGCAACAAACCGCGATCGAAACGACCAAGCTGTTGGCGCTCAGTCCCGATCCGGGAGTCGTCACTGACCTGTTGGCCCGTCTCAAGCAGCGGTACGCGCCCGAAGACCTTTATCTGACCCAATCTGTCGCCACCTTTTTTGAAGCCACCCATCCCCTCTCTAACAAGGGCGCTGGGGTGCAATATCTGGCGGAAGAGTTACTGGGCTTGAAATCCGATCAGGTGATGACCGTCGGGGACAATTTCAACGATTATGAAATGATTCGCTATGCGGGGATCGGGGTGGCGATGGGAGACGCTCCTGCTGGAGTCAAAGCGATCGCGGACTGGGTTGCCCCCAGTGTCGAATCAGATGGCGTAGCGGCTGCGATCGATCGCTTTTTGCTGAGTGCGTGAGACGACTAAAGGGGATGTCTCAGGGCTCACAGGAGATCGCTGGCGGCAAGGCAAAGGATGACGGGCAGAAAATTTCGTTTAAAAACAGAAAGAGCGCCGACGACTGGCCGTGTTTCGTCTCGGCGCTCTAACTGGTTCGCTCCTCACACTCATCTAACATAGCGGAAAGTTGGGGAATTGTCACGGTTTCAGGCCGTCCTGATACTTCAGTTTTTCTTATTGTTCATCAGGTGCGATTGGCCCAGGGCTCAAACCCCTTTGCTGGCTAGCGGTGTCGGTCAGTGAGCCAGAATCAGAGGCCCCTAGCTGTTGGGTTGATTTGGTTAAGTTTTGGGGAGACCGGTGGCCACGTCATTCTAATAGACGGCAGCATAAATATACCCACGCATTAGCGATGGCTTGGGTTTAAGGTTCACGGATTAGGGTTCACGGTGGGTCGCTCAAGGGTCGTTGGACTTCTGCCCCCCGGTTCCAGGTAATGGGTAATCGAATCGTCTATGAATTGCGCCGCAGTCTACTAGGGCGTGCTATCTGAATCGCTTTCTGGCCAAATTGGGACAAGGAGACAACCGTTTTTCTGTCCTCATCAGGGCTTAAAAAACGGCCAAGCAGGTTTGATTAGATCTATCTCCCCGCCAGAACAGTTCAGCAAGCCTCGCCGTCCATCATGGGTGATTTCTCACCTTTCTCACCATGAAAACTCTTCCGTTTGCCTTCATGCTCACAGCCTACTGTAGTGTGAGCTTTGTCTTCTTTGCCATCATTTCTAATACTCTGATGGGCGCACTTGTCTATCTGTTTTTGTTCCTGCCTCTCTATGGTCTGAGTGTGGTGACCGGGTGGGTTTTTGCTTGGCAATATCGGGGTAAAACTGTACGGATTAAGAGAGGGTATTGGGGCATTGTTTTGGCTTTGCAGGCATTGACCTACTTGACCTCGCCAGGCAATTGTTTTGGCGTTAAGCAGGGCGATCGCTGCTACTCTAACCTGCAGATTTTGGTCGGGCAGGCATCCAGCAGCGGCATGAATACGGTGCCCCATTGGCCATTAGTCGAAGATGCTTTCTACGGTTTGGCGATCGCCTATAGTGTTGCCTTGATCGTGAGTTTGATCAAAACATTGGCGGCGAAAGAGTAAACTCCAATTCAAAAGTTTATGAAGTTTTCAGAGCGTGTTTTGATATCTGTGATTACTCTCAAGTCGAATTTGTGAGCCTGCATTAACGATGTTTGAGGCGGTGTCCATGGCTTGAGCTGATACCGAGGTTCTAGGGCGCGATCGCCGCACCTAAAGAGTTGGGAGAGATCGTCAAGCGGATCATCAAATAATCGCTCGATACGATCAGCGGGACGCTGTTTTGACGGCCCGTCCATCCTTATAAGACTGGCAGTAATAGAATGCAATCGCTCAGCGAGGGTGCAGCTATGCCCGCTTGGGGTGTTGAGCCGCATTCGGCAAACGATGGTTTAGACCAGAAACTCCCCACCAACTCACCACAGAGGCGGTGTTTCAGGCGTGCTGATGCGGGGCGATCGCCTTATCCCGTGCAAATCCGTCCAAAAATCTGAAGATTGCCTGAGAAAGTGGGTGACTTTGGCTAAATTTTCTCGGGCAGAACTCTTAACTGCGCATCAGGGTAGCATCAGCCACCTTGACGACGATGGGGGCACTGACTAAATGGAGCTCCGATCATGCAACTTACCCCCCTCACCTACGGCTTACTCGCTGGCGTGACACCGGTGTTAGTTTTGCTCAATACCATTTTGATTGCGGCGCCGCCTAACCCAATTCAGCCGCTGCAGTCAATGTCCTTTGCGGAGACGCTGATGGACTCTGAACCGAAAACCTTGGTGAGGGCGGCGGGACAACTCGCGATCGCGGTGGCTCCAGTAGCCGCAGCCAGTATCGTAGAAGACAACGGACAGCTGTTCTTAGAGTTTTATCACCCGCTGAATGCTGCTGCGCAAACGCCGAACTTGATGCTAATTTTGGACAGTGATTTGGAACCTCGTCAAGATTTTGGTCAGATCAGCGATCGTCAGTTAACCATTGGTCAACTGGCTAAAGAGTCGGGTCAGCATCGTTATTTGCTACCAACTTCGGCTGATGCTGATCGCTATCTTTCGGTGGTGATTTGGTGTCCCGAATTACAGAAAGTTATGGGATATATGCCGATATTGAGTCAGGTATGATCTTTGAATGGGATAGTAGGAAAGCTCCAGCCTTAAAGACTGGTGCTTTGGTTTGCAGATGTCTGACTAAAAGGAGCTCAACACACCAAGCTTGTTGACCAAAATCATTGAAATAATCGGCTAAAAACTTTGTGGCGCTTAACCGCAATCACCTGACTCAATCAACTCTGCCAGAGTCATGAAATCGATAGCGCACTGTTGAAACTTAGGTGAATTCTGGAAAAAACCAGGCTCTCTAAAGTAGAGAGCCTGTTACTTCAAAATGCAATAATCGGACTGTTGAAAACGACTCAGATCTAGTCTTTATCGAGGTTTTCGCGGCGCAGTTCGTCTAAGTTAGATGCATCTTTGTCGAGATTCTCCCGACGCAGTTGGTCAAAATTGACACCGCCACTGACGCCCTGTAGCTGGTCATCTGAAAGTGCATCTTTGTCCAAATTCTCGCGGCGCAGTTGATCAAAATCAACCGCATCTTTGTCTAAATTTTCGCGGCGGAGCTGGTCAAAATTAACACCCCCACTCACGTTCTCAAGTTGATCATCACTAACTGCATCTTTCTTGGTTTCTTCAGCCATTTACAATAGCTCCTTCAGCTAAGTACAGTTCTTACAGTAAGGCCAAGCTGGTCAGACGTGTGCCTGAAAAAATCATCTATTTGAAGACCTTGATTGACCAGGCTTGGGTAAAAATAGACCGCCTCCTCAAGAAGTGTTAAGGCATCATTAAAACTGTCTCTAATCATTAAGTTTGCTGACGCGTTTTGTCAGAAAAAATCTGCCGTGCGTTGGGCAAAAGTATTAATCTCATAAACCCTTCTATTATTAGGAAGTCGTATTCAAATCTTCTATGGCAGACACCCTATTACAGGAGCTGAGTAACGCTGACTTAGACTGGCTAATCAGCACGGGTGAGCGATCGCAGCTGTCGTCAGGGCAGCTGTTGCGATCGGCTCAGCTCAACGCTGACCTCATCTATATACTCATTGAAGGCAAGCTGGGCCTGAATTTTGGGACCAGTTCAGCGGCAACTGCCCCGGCGGTGCTCATCGATGAATTGAGTCAGGGAGAGGTGGTCGGCATTGAAACGCTGTTCGACCGGCCCGAAATGACGAGCGTGCAGACGCTGGAGTCGTCGTTGGTCATGGCGTTGCCGGTGGCTAAGCTGCAGCAAAAGCTGCAGGAAGATGTGGCCTTTGCGGCCCATTTTTATCGGGCGATCGCAGTCATCCTGTCGAGTCGCCTGCGGCGTATTTTTGAGCAGCCCAACCGGATTCAATTTTGGGGCGATCGCTCCACCAAAGAAGTGCTCTCTATTTTTGGCGAGCTGCGCGACAGCGATGTCGATTGGCTGGCTTCCTTTGGTCACACGGCAGCGATCGCGAAAGATCAGGTGGTGCTGCAGGCGGCGCGTCCGGTCGATGCGCTCTACATCGTGCTGGACGGGCAAATGTGCATCTCGGCACCGCAGCAGGGGCGGTTTAATCCCCTCTTGCTCTGTTTTGGCGAGGCTGACAGCAATGGGCTCGATCAGCCTGCCTTTACCACCATCTCAAAAGGCGGCATGCCCGGGATCATTTCCTTCTTAGATTTTCGCCCCCTACCGGTCACCATTCGCACGGTCAAAGACTCCCTCGTGTTTGCCGTGCCTCGACAAACCCTCGTGACCAAACTGCAGGTCGATGACAGCTTTGCCTCCCGGTTTTATCGAGTCATTGCGATCGAGGTGCTAGAGCTGCTGCAGGCTGTCAGCAGCCAACTCGTGCATCCCGAAACGGTGAATCAGAGCGCTGATGATGAGCGCTTGGATGAGGAACTCGACATGGCCGACCTGGAGCAAATGTCAGAAGGGGCCAAGAAGTTTAACTGGATGCTATCGCAGCTGGGAGTGACCTAGATGGCTAAAAAAGAGGCTAAACCAGATTCGCCCACCCTGTTTCGCCAGAGTTCGCTGGAACGGCTATCGTCGCCCGAACGCCTCGACGAACTCATGACCCTCGTTAACCTCAAAAGCTGGCTGCCGTTGGGCACCATCGGAGTGCTGCTAGGGCTGGGGCTGATCTGGAGCTTGGTGGGCCGCGTTCCCGTCACGACCAGTGGTCGGGGTCTGCTGGTGCAGAGCGATGAGGTGGCGGGCAAGCTAGTCGCCCTGCTGTATTTTGAAAATCGCTATCGCGGCCAGTTTCGCCCCGGCATGCCGGTGGTGCTGACGCCCGAAACCCTGCTGATCTATAACGAACCGGGCCTCAGTGCTGAGGTCGTCAAGGTGCTCGAACCTCCGGCGCTCAGTCTTGATGAAGCCCGACAGCTAGAGGTTAAACCTGAGGCTGACTCGTCCCTGGGGCGGTTAGAGGTGCTGGCTGAGTTAGCGCCGATGGATAACGCTATGCCCCCCAACACTCTGCTATCGGGGGTCGAGGTGCAGGGGCGCATCACCCTCGAAGAGCGCGCCCCCATCACCTTCATTTTCCCCTTTTTGAACCGACCATAAGTTGGCTGGGATTTGCCTAACGGCTGGGTCAGACCGGCTGCTAGGCCCCTTCCCGGGGGCTCCGCTGGCATTTTATGAGTAGCCGAATCGATGTTTATTTTCCCCAAAGCCTTAACCCCATCGCCGAGTAATCGGGTCAAAACGCCCACCGTGCTGCAGATGGAAGCGGTGGAATGCGGGGCCGCCGCGCTGGGCAAAATCTTGGGCTATTACGGTCGTCGGGTGCCGTTGGCAGAGCTGCGCCAGGTCTGTGGGGTGTCGCGGGATGGCATCACGGCGGCCAACGTGCTGAAGGCGGCACGCAGCTATGGGTTAGAAGCCTCGGGCTATAAAAAGAGCCTGGAGCGGGTGCTGCAGTTAGCGCCGCCGTTTATCGTGTTTTGGCACTTTAACCACTTTTTAGTGGTCGATGGGTTTAACGCTAAGTGGGTGTATCTCAACGATCCGGCGACCGGCCCCCGGCGCATCACCCATGCCGAATTTGATGAAGGCTATACCGGCATCGTATTGGGATTCAAGCCAGGAGAGACGTTTGCCCCCGGTGGTCAAAAGCCGAACTTAGTGAAAACGCTGTGGAGTCGCCTGCGACTCTCATCCGGGGTCTTGTTGCTAGCCCTGATTGCCGGGTTGTTTTTGGTGCTACCGGCACTGGTGTTGCCGGCCCTGAGTCGGATCTTTGTCGATTCCGTTTTGGTGGGAGGACGGCTAGAGTGGGTGCCCTATCTATTGCTGGGGCTGTTGCTAGTGGCGATCGTGCGGGGCTGGCTGACGGCGCTGCAGCGCCAGTATCTGCGATCGCTGCGGATTAAGCTGGCCGTCGGCATGACCAGTCGCTTTGTCTGGCACGTGCTGCGCTTGCCCACAGGCTTTTATGCCCAGCGCTTTGCCGGAGAAATTGCTAGTCGCATTAGTTTGAATGACACGGTCGCCGCCGTTCTCTCCGGTCGCCTCACCACCACGCTGATCAGCTTTGTGTTGGTGCTGTTTTATGCCCTGGCCATGGCCCAGTATGACGGGTTGTTGACGGCGATCGTGGTGGGATTTGCCGTCATTAACGTGGCCGTGCTGCAGTGGATTGGTCGCCAGCGCACCGATGCCAACCTGCGGCTCTCCCAGGAATATGGCAAGGCGGCGGGGGTGGCGATCGCAGGCCTGCAAAATATGGAAACCCTCAAGGCTTCGGGGTTGGAATCTGACTTTTTTGCCCGCTGGGCGGGGTATTACACCAAATCGATCAACGCCCAACAGGCCCTAGGTTTAACTAATCAAGTGCTGGGTATTTTGCCGTCGCTGCTGTCGGCGCTGACCAACCTGGCGCTGTTGGTGGTGGGCGGCTGGCGAGTGATTAATGGTGAACTCAGCATCGGCATGTTGGTGGCCTTTCAGCTATTGATGGTGAGCTTCCAGCGCCCGGTGAACAATTTGGTGCGGTTTGCCAGCACCCTACAAACCCTGCAGGGCAATCTGCAACGGCTAGATGACGTCCTGGCTAATGAGGTGGATGAGCAACTGCGGACGGATCGCCCAACGGCGTCCACGGCGACCCAGATCGCGTCCACCTCCCCCAGTCCTGACTCGGCTCACCCGCTGCCCCATCGGCTGACCGGGGCCATCACAATCGAAAATCTGGCCTTTGGCTATCATCCCCTCTCGCCCCCTCTGATCGACAATTTCAACCTCACTATTCGACCGGGGCAGCGGGTGGCCTTTGTCGGTGGCAGCGGCTCGGGTAAATCAACTCTGGCCAAACTGATTGCGGGATTGTATGAACCGCGATCGGGCGAAATCTATTTCGATGGGGTGCCGCGATCGCACGTGCCTCGGGAGGTGTTAACCAATTCTGTGGCGGTGGTTGAGCAGGATATTTTGGTGTTTGAAGGTGCAATTCGCGACAACCTGACCCTGTGGGATACGACGTTGCCGGAGGTCGATTTGCGCAAGGCCGCTCAGGATGCCGCGATCGAAGACGTGATTTTATCCCAGCCCTACGGCTATGACGCCAATTTGCTGGAAGGCGCTTCTAACCTCAGTGGCGGTCAGCGGCAACGGTTAGAAATGGCCCGCGCGCTGGTAGGCAATCCCTCGATTTTGATTTTGGATGAGGCCACTAGCGCCCTGGATACCGAGACCGAAAAACAAATTGACCAAAACCTGCGCCGCCGGGGCTGTACTTGCATCATCGTGGCTCACCGCCTCAGCACCATTCGCGACTGTGATGAAATTGTGGTGCTCGATCGCGGCCAAGTCGTGCAGCGAGGCACCCACGAAAGCCTCTGGGCCGAAGGCGGCTATTACGGTCGGTTAATTCAAAGCGAAAGCGGCTAATAACCCTGCCCTCCTTGCTCCCCACTCCTCCACCCTCTACTCCCCACTCCCCGATGACTCCCCAAACCCTGACCTCCCCGCCCAGTCCCCGCACCGTCACGGCGAACGATCCGCTCCTGCTGATCGATCCAGCTGTGTTGTGGCAGGTCAAGTCAGGCAAGATGGCCGTTTTTGTCGTCCCCTTTGTGGCGGGCGAACCGGCGGGCGAGCGCCGTTATTTGTTCACTGTGGCAGCGGGGGAAGCGTTGTTCAGCGCGAACATTTGCCCTATCACAAAGTTAGGGCTGCTGGCTGTCGCCGTAGAACCAGCTGAGGTGCAGGCAGCGGAGCTGAGCGAGCAGAATGCCGCGCCGATGCCCACCGACCAACTCAAACAGCTCATCGATCCGTGGATTCATCATTTGGGGCAGGTGGAAGGCTTGCCCCGCACCGCTCGCCAGGGCATTGTGCCCGATGTGCACTACATTTCACTCACCACGGGCCAGGTCTGCCGGTCGCCGGAGGAAGAGGTCTCGTGGGTGCGGATGCAGCAGGGTGCGGCCACTTGGATGGGCAATCCGGCGTTTCCCTTAGTGCCGGAACTGGGCTGCTTTCCCCTGGGGCACAGCATGTTTTTGCAAGCGCAGGATCACATCGAATTTTTCATTCGCCCCACCGCTGAAGTTAGCAACCGCAAGATCTTGATTCGGGGCTTGCGGCAGCTGCATAGCTACTTTTTTACGACCGTCGAGCAAATCGATGCCCGCAGCCAGCGGCTGGGTCGGCGGCGCTTTGAGCAACGCCAAAAGCTCAATCAAGATGTCACCCAAAAGGTGGTGCGCAGTCTCGCCGGGGTGCTAGAGACCGACGATCGCTGGCAGGATATCGACTCGCCCTTGCTAGCGGCGGCGGGGGCCGTGGGCAAGGCGTTGGGCGTGACGATCCAGCCGCCCGCCCCGTCAGAAAATACCGCCCGCACCAAGGAGCCCTTAGAGGCGATCGCCCGGGCGTCACAGCTGCGGCTGCGCCGGGTGTTATTGCGGGGTCAATGGTGGCAGCAAGACAGTGGGCCGCTGATGGCCTACACCCGCCGTGATCGCCATCCCGTCGCGCTGTTGCCGCTCAATGATAATCAATATGAGTTGTTTGACCCCGTCAGCATCAAGGCGGGCGACGCCACCCCCGCACGGCAGCCGATCACCGCCGAGATCGCCCAGACCCTGGATCCGGTGGCGTTTGTGTTTTATCGACCCTTACCCTCCGGTGATCTGACGGCGCTATCTTTGCTTAAGTTTGCCTTTCGGGGTCAGGGGCGCGACTGGCTGGCGATTTTACTCACTGGGGTCGCAGCCACGCTGATTGGCATGTTAGTGCCCCAAGCCACTGCCGCCCTCGTTGATACGGTCGTGCCCTACGGCGATCGCGCGCTGCTGGTGCAAATCGGGTTGGGACTCCTAGCCGCCGCCTTTGGCTCGTCATGCTTTCATCTGGCCCAGGCGATCGCCTCCATGCGAGTCGAAACCGGCTCCGATGCGCATCTACAGGCCGCCGTTTGGGATCGATTGCTAACGCTGCGTACTTCCTTCTTTCGGCAATACGCCACTGGCGACTTGAACTCGCGAGTATCCAGCATCAGCGCCATTCGCCGCAAATTGAGCGGCTCGGCCCTACAGGGCATTTTTGCTGGGGTGTTTTCGCTGCTCAACTTGGGGCTGCTGTTTTACTACAGTCCACCGCTGGCGCTGGTGGCCCTCCTCGTCGCGTTGCTCATCATGGGCGTTACCGTCGCCTCGGGGCTGGTGCTGGTGCGCAAATATCGACCGCTGTTAGAGATTCAGGGCAAGCTCTATGGCTTGGTGGTCGAGCTGATCAATGGCGTCTCTAAACTGCGCATCGCTGGGGCTGAGGAACGAGCCTTTGCCGCCTGGGGGCAGCGCTACGGTCAACAGCTGCGCCTCACCCTCAGCACCCAACAGCTCGAAGATGCGGTGGATGTGTTCAACACTGTGCTGCCCATTTTGACCACGCTGATCCTGTTCTGGTTAGCGAGTCTGTATTTGGGCAATGTAGACGGCTCGGGATTTTCAACAGGTACCTTTTTAGCCTTTTCCGTCGCCTTTGGCACCTTCATCTCTGGCGCTACGAGCCTCAGCAATACGCTGGTCGAACTGCTGGATGTGATCCCGCTGTGGCAGCGGGCGCGCCCGATCTTGCAGGCGGAACCTGAGGTGAATTTGACCAAGGCGGATCCCGGTGTGCTCTCGGGGGCGCTGCAGGTCGATCGCGTCAGCTTTCGCTATCAGCCCGACGGCCCGCTGATTTTAGACAACGTCAGTTTTGAGGCTAAACCGGGCGAATTCATTGCCCTCGTCGGCCCTTCAGGCTCCGGTAAATCGACGGCGATGCGACTGCTGCTGGGGTTCGATCGCCCCGAGTCCGGCAACCTTTACTACGACGGGCAAGATCTGTCTGGTTTGGATGTGGTGGCCGTGCGTCGTCAGTTTGGCGTCGTGCTGCAAACCAGTCGCCTCAGCGCCGGGTCAATTTTTGAAAACCTGGCCGGTGGAGCATTGATTTCCCTAGAGGATGCCTGGGATGCTGCTGAAAAAGCAGGTCTCGCCGACGACATTCGCGAGATGCCGATGCAAATGCACACAGTGGTGAGCGAAGGTGGCAGCAACCTTTCCGGTGGGCAGCGGCAGCGATCGCTGATTGCCCGCGCTGTGGTGGGCAAACCCAAAATCATGCTGATGGATGAAGCCACCAGCGCCCTAGATAACCGCACCCAGAAGATCGTCACCGAAAGCCTCGATCACCTCAATGTCACTCGTGTCGTCATTGCCCACCGCCTCAGCACCATTCGCCACGCAGATCGCATCTATGTCATCGAAGCGGGACGTGTCGTGCAACAGGGTAGCTTTGATGAACTCGCGGCTCAGCCCGGCTTGTTTTCTCAGCTGATTAAGCGCCAAATGACCTGATAGGAAAGTGTTTTGTTGCGGGCGATCGGCGTGCTAAAGCGATCGCCCGTTCAAGTATTTTCGCCTTGCTCACGCCCAAATTCGCCGAACTGAATAGGCAGCAAAAGCGGGATCAGCACTCACAATTTCCAGGGAAGTCGTCATGGCTTGAGCTATTATTAGCCGGTCGATCGGATCACGTTGATGCAGCGGCAAGGTGATGTAGTGTTCTAAATCAGCAAAGGTGAGTGGCAAGATTCTGATTTCGAGTTGTGTCAGAAAATCAGGCAATTCTGCAAAGGCAAAGTCTAACTCTAGCTTCTTGATTGACAGCTTTATAGCTATTTCCCACAAATTCACAATACTGACTACGACTTGACTGGCATTCTCGATGTCACTTTTAACGGTCGAGACTAACTTTGAATCATTATTTAAGAACCACAGTAAGGTGTGGGTGTCGAGCAGCATTACATATAATCCTTAAAATCTTCGAGCGGCTCATCAAAGTCATCTGCCATCCAAATTTTTCCCTTCAGCAGTCCAGCTTGACGCTTTTTCGGGAGAGTTTCCGTCTGGTCATGGGTAACGGCATAGCGCTCTGACAAAAATTCGATATAGTGCAGCACCTCTGTTTGCAGTGCCTCGGGTAAGGTCTCTAACTTTTCTAGAATTGCTGGCTGTATCATCAGTTGTTCTCCTCAGAATTATGGGCTAAAAATACAGGAATTCTGGTTGAGAGACCAAAAACGGTGCTCTTTTTACAAAAGATTTGGGGGCTATTGACACATTCTTATTATGAATCATCCTTAAAGTCGCGGCGTTAGACCAACGCCCTTCAGGATAAGCTAGCCGCGAATTGCGATCGCGAAGCTAACGCACCCAAAACTATACGACTCACGATCAGCCCCAGCGTGTCGATCCGCAATGAGTTCCTCGGCGAGAGACTTACTCTCAGAAACATACTTGCGAATCATCCCAAATACTGTGCAGCGATCGCCTCTTCTCGAACATGTTCATCCTCTAAATAGACCCGATAGGCTTTTGCTTCGGGGCGAGAACTCACAACTCGCGCTAGCTGAGTGCCGATGTAGTGTAAGGCCACCCCATCATCTGCAGCCACCCCATCCGCAAGCTTGCCAGTGCTGATGCACTGTTGATAAATCGGGCGTCGTCCACGTTCACCGTCGTAGTGCGGACAGTGGCTACCGGGCAAGAAACCAAGTCCTTTCAACTCGGCATATTGACCGGGAATCACTGAGTCAGATAAGCCTTCTTCAAACCAGCAAAGCGAGCCAGCGCTGAGTCCACACAGCACTGTTCCTCGTTCCCAAACCTCTCTTAACACTGCATCCAGATTCCAAGCTTTCCAGAGTGTCATCAGATTGAAAGTAGACCCCCCCACGTAGATGATGTCTTGATCTTGTAGAAATAATTGGAGGCTATGGGTCGGCGGGCGAAAGAGACTGAGATGAGTCGGGCGACACTCTAACTGGGTAAACGCCTCGTAGAAACGGGTGATGTAGCGATCGCTATCACCACTGGCGGTGGGTAGGAAGCAGACTTTAGGAAATTGAGAATCCGACTGCTGCAGGATGTAGTGGTCGAGCAAAGGGTTCTCGGGCTCCATGGAAAAACCGCCACCCCCAAGGGCAATAATCTGTTGCTTAATTTGAGCCATTTCTCCACGTCAAAAGGCTGCCTAAATTTATCCTAATTGAGTGAGTTGAAAGGCTTCAGATTCCTTGACTGCAATAACTGTTGTTCAAACTACAGCCCTAAATTTTGCCTCCGATTCCCCGCCATCTCATTGGCAATACAAAATCCAGCCGATGCTAAGACGGCAGGCACTCAAGTCAAAAACGGAGCCTGCACTCGCTGCACCAGTTGATTAAATGGCTCCCAATCATTTTCAACCACGATCGCTTCCCAAACCGTCTCGATTTCAGGCCGCAGCAGCACCGTCTCTGGATTAGTGCGCCGCAGACGCGCCGACATGGCTGCTAGTGCTGATGACGACTGAGTTTGCAACGCCCGCTGATAGAGCTGTCGCCACTGATCGAGCCGCCCTTGTGCCCCAGCATCCGACGCCTGATAGGTGGTGCCAAAGATCTGCGCTGACTCCTCTGCCCACTCCACCGCAAACTGACGAGCCAGCTCTAGGAAAAAAGCATGGTAGCTCACCTGCACCTGACTGAGCAGCTCAATGGTTTGCTTGACAAGCTCCTGACCCAAGTCGTCGGGCAAGGACTCAAACCCTAGCTTGGCTAACAGGCGCTGACGGTAGTAGCGCTCGTAGTGGTCGGTATAGGTCGCTAAGCTCGTCTCCAGCGTTTCTAACGGCATGATGCGCTTGAGAGGCTTTTGCAACAGACGCAAATTCCATTCACAGGCGAGTGGCTGATTGCGATAGCTGTAGCGGCCCCCATAGTCAAAATAGGCCGCCGTAAAGTTCGGATCATAGGCGTCGATAAAGGCGTAGGGGCCGTAGTCAAAACTTTCCCCCGTAATCGACATGTTGTCGGTGTTGAGTACGGCGTGGCAAAAGCCCACCGACATCCACTGAGCGACGAGCTGGGCCACCCGCTCCACGAGTTCGGCGTAGAAGTGGCCGTAACGCTCCACTGGGTCAGTAAACAGCCGCGCTTCGGGATAGTAGGTTTCAATAACGTGCTCCAACAGCCGCTGAATCAGGTCGTGTCGCTCCAGGTAGTCGAGCCGTTCAAAGGTGCCAAACCGAATATGGGAGCGACTAAACCGCACCATGACGGACGATCTCGCCGGTGCTGGCTCATCGCCCCGCCAGAGCGATTCTCCCGTTTCGATCAGGCTTAGGGTACGCGAGGTCTTCACCCCCAGCGCATGTAGGGCTTCCGCCGCGAGCACTTCGCGGACGCCGCCTTTGAGGGGCAGCCGACCATCCCCGCCGCGCGAGTAGGGCGTGGTGCCAGAGCCTTTGGTGCCAAAGTCATACAGCTGGCCATCAAGCCCACGCACCTGGCCATAGAGAAAACCACGACCATCCCCCAAAAAAGCGTTGTAAGCGCCAAACTGATAGCCGTGATAACGCAGCGCTAACAAGGGCGATCGCGCCTTGAACTGACCAAAAGCTTCGACAAAGTGAGCATCGCTGACCGCTGCAGGATCAAGGCCAATCTGCCGCAGCAGGTCGTCATTGCGAAACCGCAACAGATGCTGGGGAAACTCAGCCGCCGCGACGACATCATAATAGTCATCGCCGATCGACTCTAAAGCCGGTACGTAATCTAAAGACAGGAGCGGATTAACGGAAGCAGCAACGGTCATAGGGAGCTAATACCCATTCTTAGTAATCAGACTCCCAAGGCAATTCTGGAAACGCCGGGGAGCCAGGGGGCAAGGGGACAGTTTGTCGTCTTGTTTCAGAGAATCGGTATCACAAGAGAGCGCTGACTTAAAAAGTGTAGGGGGTTGGCAGGCCGTTGGTCAGTTTGGCCGGAGCGCAATCGCCAAAAAACGCTAGCGCTGAGCAATCTGAAGGTTCTGCGCCTAAATCATATTCCTGGACAGAAGCCTTTTCAGTCAAGGTTTTTGGCACTGCCCCCCCATGCCGTTGGAACGCTATTGTTGAGCACCGCCCCTAGCGCACTACGCCCCCTTCCACCTGATCGATGTCCGCGCCGCCAAAGCGAGCTGCCCGCCCCGCCCAGTCAAACTCGTTGAGTCGGAACCCTAAAAAGCCCACCTGCTGAGTGGGGTTAAATCGCAGGAAAACGCCATAGGTGCGGCGGTTGTATTCAAAGATGTAATCGTTGTTGATCAGTTCGCCAGTGTCTAAGTTGAAAGAGGCCTGAAAGCCGACTCGAAACGGGCCATAGATTTGCTGAACGATGCCGCCGGTAAGGGTATTTTGATCGACGTTGCGATCGAACAAAAACGGTGAAGTCGAGTCTTGTCCGACAAAGGCTCGGGAGTAGGTCAGATTAAACACCGTTGAATCTAAAAAATCCCTTGAAAAGTGGCCCAACTCGCCACTGATACCGGCAAAAGCCGAGAGATTTTCCTGGGTGTCGTCGCTGGTGTAGTAGGTATAGGTGCCCCTTGCCCCCACGGTAAAGACGACGCGAGGTGTCCGAGGATTTGAAGTAAACCGCAACCCCTCGTCACGGGTGGCCGGTAAAGCGGTGCCCTGCCAGAGCAAAAATCCTCGACTGAGTCCGACACTGCCCTGAAATCGACCTAGGCTGGCCCGAAACGGCGGCGTCAGGTCGTCTAGCAGTTCGAGGCGATCGGTGTTGGCGGTGATGTACTGAGCCGATGCCTGATAGTTCAGCACAATACCGGTGTCACCCAGGAGGATGTTGGGCGACAGCAGCACGAGACCCAGGCTACTCTGGACATCCTGAAATCCCAACGAGCCATTGAAGAGGCGATCGCGATAGCTATATTCCAAATTCAAGCTGTGATCACCGAGCAGCTGTTGGACGCGGACACTCGCCCGCAGGCGCTCTTCGAGGTTGTCGAGATCCAATCCTGAGAAGCTGGCATTAGCCTCCACTAAAGTTGTCGGACTCAGTGCGCCGGTCGCGTCGGCTTCTAGCCCGAAGTTGCTCAAAAAGCTATCGGTCTCTTCCCCGGTAAACCGCTGCACTAAAAACTGCGGTGTGAGGAAAAACTCCCACTGACCAATGCTGGGAAGCCGAAACGTCCGTTCGACAAAGAGACCATCGCGTTCTTCGCCGTCATAGCCAAAGTTGACGAACAGCGGATTCGCGCTATCGGGGCCCCCCCGACTGAGCAAAAGTGTCTCCCGAAACAGCGGCAACGAAAAGCTTTGGTCAAACACCACGCGGGGGTTATCCACAAACAGCTCGTCTTGAAACTCGGTGAGTCGAGTCAGACGGGCGGTCTCGCCGCGAAACTCGATTTCCGGCGGTGAAAAGGGATCATTCGTCAGCCGAATGTCTTGGGCGTACCACCCTTCGGAGTCAAAGTCGAGCTGGGCGGCCTCAAAGCGAACGCGGCGGACAAAGCCGCCCACACTGGGGATGGCCGCACCCGCTGCGGGGTCAGGATCAAGTCCCGTGCCAAAGGTAATGCTGCCAGTGCCTCTAACGCCGCTAATCGGATCGGTATCTAACACGCCAGGGCTCGTGGCGACGGGGGCACCGGCCCCGGTGGGAGCCAAATCGCCAAAATCTCGACCGGTTTGAGGCAAAAACAGCACACCCCGCGCTTGAAACAAGCTGCCTTCGCCTTGGATCAAATTGTATTCACCGCGATCGGCTTCAACGGTTTGGTCGCCCCGCGTAAAAATCACATTGCCTTCGACAACCACGTAGCGATTAGCCAGATTAGCCCAGAGGCGATCGGCACTCAAAACGCCATTGGTTTAGCGCAGCACCACATCGCCGCGAGCGTTCACAATCTGGGTCGCGGGTTCAAACTCTTGATAATCGGCTACCAAATTGAGGGGAGTGGGCGGTCGATTTGTCGGTGACGAGGGCAGCAACAAATCGCCCCCTGGCAAGACCGCACCATTTGACCAGTCGGGGCCTGGAGTTGCCGCGCGAGGATAAACGATCGCCGGTTCGGTCGCCTCATCCTCCTCATCGTCATTCTCGTTGTCATCGTCATCGGTTTGGCGAGGGTCGGTCTCGTCAGCATCGTCATCCCCATCGTCGTTTTCGTCGGCCTGAGATACCCAGGGGGCTGACAAGGTGGGGAAAGACTGAACGCGGTCGTCCTCACGGCTGACCGTTGCCGGTCGATCGTAATGAAGCGAGGTACTTGGAAGGGCATCGGGTGGGGTCAGCACCCCCCCTTGCAAAAAGGAGGCTTGGACTTCAGCCGTGGTTAACGGTTCGACATCGGCGGCATTGACAGCGCTCGCGGTCGGATTGGAAACGTTTTGACGCTGCCCTTGACGGGTGCCTGGACGCGCTGTGGCAGCAGCGGGACGGCTGAAGTGGGGCTGGGGTTTTGAGGGCGATCTCTCGTCAGCTTTGACGGCGGGTGCCAAAGGCGGCTCGGCGGCGGCAGTCACCGGTACCGTCTGCACAATGGGAGGCGGAGGCAAATCAACAGGGGGTAAGTAGGGCATAAACCGCCACACAATCAAAACGAAAGCCCGACCAGCGGGCTTTTGAAGACAGTCAATTGTGAGGCGATCGCCCCAACCAACTGCACGCGTGAAAGCTCAGAGAGATAACCGTTGGTGACTACCGACTAGCCGCTCCCTGAGCCATTCGCTGGAATCTGATTATTCCATGTCTTGGCGACCTGGGTTGCGGGAGGGGTCGCCGCTTAAAAATCCAAAAATAAACAGGCCAACGAAAAAGGCGACGACAAGATAAACAACGATCTTTAGGGTCAGCATTGCAGACTTCCCATCAATAGACAGCAATCAGTAGGGTCTATCATATCGCCAAACGGGACTTACCCAGCAGGCTCAGCCCGATTATGAAAGATGCTGAGCTGCCATGACTCGGCAGGTGATCAATAAGTTCCCTTTGAGCGTTGGCCATGGTTGAATTTCTCTGTGGAATTGTGTGGAACCTCTATGGCTAGCGCCGCCCCGACCCATCTTGACCCCTCCGATTGCAGCCCGGCGATCGCAGCCACTGCTGATCGCCTGCGATCACTCACGCGGCGATCGCTCCAGTCAGGGTGGCATACGATCCCCCGGCCCGAGGCCCAAGTCACCCCAGCAACCGAGGGCTGGCAGCAATGGGCGATCTCGGTGCCCAATGCCAAGCAGCACATTGCCTGGGAGCGCGGGCAAAAAGCGCTCTGGCTCTGTCAGCAGATTACAGTGCCACCCGCGCTGGAAGATTTTCCCCTGGTGGGGTCGGCGCTGCGACTGGGGCTGACCTGGTGGGCGGAGACGGCAGCAGTTTACGTCGATGGCCAATTGCGCCAAGAAGGCGACCTGTTCGACTATTTTGGCCGGATTTTGCTCAGCGATCGCGTGGCTCCCGGTGATACCTTTACCGTCGCGATTTATCTGGTCAGCCCCGGCCATGATGACGGCGCACTAGTGCGCGCTGAAGTGATCTATGAGCAAGCCGGTGCTGCTCCCGATGCCAGTCCTGAAGCGAGCCCCGAACCCAGTCCTGAACCGAGCTTTGTCGCCGACGAGCTGACCGTGCTGCAGACCTATGCCACTGCGCTGGCTCCAGATCAGCTAGCCGATATTGCCGCCGCGATCGCCCCTTTAGATTGGTCTACTGTGGGACAGCGCGATCGCTTTTTGCAGGAACTTGCGGCCCTGCGATCGCGGCTGCAGCCCCTGAGTCACTGGATTAAGCAGCGGCAGATTACCTGTGTGGGTCATGCCCATTTAGACTTGGCCTGGCTGTGGCCGGTGGAAGATACTTGGCAAGCAGCAGAACGCACCTTTCGCTCCGTGCTGGCGCTGCAGAAAGATTTTCCAGAACTGACCTATACCCATTCCAGTCCAGCCCTGTTCCACTGGCTCGAAACGCATCAGCCCGAGCTGTTTCAAACCGTGCAGCAGGCGGTGCAGCAGGGCCACTGGTCGATTGATGCTGGACTGTGGGTCGAGCCGGAACTGAATACCTTGGGCGGCGAGTCGCTGGCGCGGCAGATTTTGTATGGTCAGCGCTATACGCAGTCGCGGTTTGGAGAAGTGAGCGCGATCGCTTGGCTGCCCGACAGCTTTGGCTTTTCATGGCAGCTGCCGCAGTTGCTCAAGCTGGGCGGCATCGACTATTTCGCCACCCAAAAACTCCGCTGGAACGAGACCACGACCTTTCCCCACAGTTTGTTTTGGTGGCAGGGGCTAGACGGCACGGCCCTGCGCAGCCTCACCCTGCCCCCCATCGGTACCGACGTTGATCCCGTGCAGATCGCCCACCACAGCGCCCAGTGGGAAAGCCAAACCGGCCTCACCGACACCCTCTGGCTACCGGGCATGGGCGACCACGGCGGCGGTCCCACCCGTGACATGCTCGAAAGTGCCCAGCGCTGGGCCGAGTCTCCCTGCTTCCCGCAACTCACCTTTACATCGCCGTTAGAACATCTGCAGCGTCTCTGCCCCGACCCGCTGCCACCGCACCATCCCGAGAGTCCGCTCCCCGTTTGGCAAGATGAGCTGTACCTGGAACTGCACCGGGGCTGCTACACCGTCCACGCCGATCAAAAATGGTTCAATCGCCGTTGTGAAGACGCGCTCCGGGAGGCCGAACTGTTTGCCGCGATCGCCCACCAACGCACTGGATTCGACTATCCTCGCGCGGCCCTGACCGCCGCCTGGCAGCAGGTTTTGTTCAACCAGTTCCACGATATTTTGCCGGGAACGGCGATTCCCGAAGTGTTTGAGACCGCGAATCAAGACTGGCAGCAAGCCGATGACGCCGTTACTCAGATCCGGATTGAGGCGCTGCAGGCGATCGCCGCGCCGCTGCCCCGACCAAGCGCGCCTCACCCCGCCGCGATCCCGCTTTTCCTCTTCAATTCCCTCAACTGGTCACAGACCAACCTGGTAGAAATTGCCCTGTCTGCCCTGCCTACCACCGTCCCCGCTTGGCAAGTCTGGGATCCCCAAGCGGCCACCGAGGTCACGGTTCAAATCAGTCACTACAGCGATCTCGCCGACCAGCGTCCTGGTTCCCCCAACGTAGAGATCGATGAGTCACCGCGACTGTTGTTTTTAACCACCGTGCCCGCCGTCGGCTATCGCCTTTATTGGCTAGTGCCACAGCCGACTGCACTCCCAACGCCGCCACCTTCCCCAAACCCGGACTACCGGCTCGAAAATGAGGCGGTCTGCGCAGTGGTGGATGCCACTACCGGCAACTTGGTGGAACTGTGGGACAAAGCTACCGGAACGAATCGGCTGCGATCGCCCGCCAACCAGCTCCAAGCTTTTGAGGATGCGGGGCAATATTGGGACGCTTGGGATATTGCGCCCAACTATCAAGACCATCCCCTCCCGGCGGCGCGGCTCCAATCCATTCAGTGGCTAGAGTCCGGCCCCTTGCGGCTGCGGCTGCGGGTGGTGCGACACATTGCCGATTCTGTCATTCAGCAAGATTACGTGCTCGACGCGGCCTCTCCCTACCTCAAAGTAGCTACCCTGGCGGACTGGCGGGCCACTCAGGTGGTGCTCAAGGTGGCCTTTCCCCTCACCGTTGAGGTCGATCAGGCCACCTACGAAATTCCCTTTGGAGCCATTTCTCGACCCACGCGCTCTACCGATCCTCATGAGCAGGCCAAGTGGGAGGTGCCCGCCTATCGCTGGGCCGACCTGAGTGATGAGACGGGTGGACTGAGCATTCTGACCGACTACAAACATGGCTTCGACGCGCAGCCCGATCAGCTGCGGCTTACCCTGCTCAAAGCGCCCCTCTGGCCCGATCCCCAGGCCGATCGCGGCTGGCATCGGTTCACCTATGCGCTCTATCCCCACGGGGGGGACTGGTGCACGGCCCAAACGCCCCACCAAGCGATCGCCTTCAACAACCAGTTCCCAGTCGTGGTGGGTGCCAAAACGGGGGATCAAACCGCGATCGCCAGCGATACCGTCGATGACTTAGGCTCAGATTCGTCCGCGATCGCGGGCCAGGACACCTTTCTAGACATCGGCACGGCTGGGATGCATCTAGCCGCGTTGAAACTCGCTGAGGATGGCGACGACCAGTACATCCTGCGTCTGTGGGAACTGTATGGCCGCTCGGCCACCCTGACAGCTCCATCACTCACCTTTGAACGCACCGATCTGCTAGAAGCTCCACTGGTTGATGTAGGGAATCCCCACCACCTTGCACCCTGGCAAATTGCCACCCTCAAAGTAACGGCCTTCGACAACCCGTCGTCAAGCCACCCCTCTCTGGGCTAAATGGCCGCCTTAAGGGAGTTGCTTGAAAATAACGTACTAACGTACCGATTGTAGGGGTTTGGCAGTGCCAAACCCCTACAGAAAACGTTTTCACAAATGGGATGTTATTTAAGCGCATATCCCTAATCAGGAGCCAGGGTCTCCTACAGCCGCTCGGGTCTGTCATCATGGACACTGCTTGGCCCTGACTCAAACATCAGTCGAACCGTCGGGCACTGTCTGCCCAGGATTCCTTCATTATGCGAAACACCGCTAGTTCACCCGCCCTCTTGAAATTTTATGCGTCGCCCATAGGCAAAAAGCTGCTCACGGGCCTCACCGGCCTAGGGCTCGCCTTTTTTGTCACCGTGCACATGGTGGGCAACCTGCTGATGTTCGTCAGTCACGAGGCTTACAACACCTATGCCTATTACCTAGAGCGTTGGGTGCTGCTGCTGTGGCTAGTGGAAACGATGCTGGCGGGCACCTTTTTAGTGCATGCGATCGCGGGCCTCCAGATTTTTTGGCGGCGACGGTGGGCACGACCGGAAGGCTATGCGGTGTATGCCAGCCGGGGTGAGCCGAGTCTGCAGTCCGTCAGTTCGCGCACCATGATTGTGACGGGGTCGGTGTTACTCACGTTTTTGATCATTCACCTGGTGAACTTTTAGTTTGGCACTTACTACATAACTACCGTTCAGGGAGAGCCCAGCCGCGATCTGGCTCGCCTCGTGGTTGAAAAATTTCAGCAGCCCATCTACGCCTTTAGCTACACCGGCGTTATGGTGCTTCTAGGAGTCCATCTGCGTCACGGTTTGTGGAGCGCCCTGCAGTCGCTGGGCTTGCTGACCCAAGCAGTACGCTGGAGCATTTATGGCTTGAGTTTGGTGCTGGGCGTGGCGATCGCGATGGGCTTTGTGGTTTTGCCCCTGGCCATTTATTTTCAACTATTGACCTAACGCTGACCTCGCAAACCCTTTTTTACTGGACTTAATCTCTATGCGTTTTTGCCGCCACCTGCTGTCTACCGTCGCTGTTTGGACCGTCGCGATCGCGCTCTGGATTGTTCCCCTATCGACAGCACCCGCGTTAGCTGCCCCGATCCCCGTGGCGACCTTGCCTGGTTTGGGCACCACCTTTGCGGGCGACGTACCGGAACTGGGCCTCAAAGCCGGTCACCTGCTGCCCTGTCCGGCCAGTCCGAACTGTGTCGTGAGCCAGGATGCCGACGCCGATCATGCCATCGCGCCGATTTCCTACACCGGCGATCGCGCCACGGCTCGGGAGCTGCTTGTGAAGGTCCTGGGCGTCGTTCCTCGCACTGAGATCGTGAGTCAGACCGACGATTACATTCGCACCCAATCGACCAGCCGCCTCATGGGGTTTGTTGACGATGCCGAATTTTATTTGCCAGCAGATGAGGCGGTGATTCATCTGCGATCGGCGGCTCGCTTGGGAGAATCCGACCTCGGCGTCAACCGTCGCCGCCTAGAGCAGATTCGCCTCGCTCTCCAAGATTTGGGCATTTAGACAGCTTTGGAAAAATAATAGACGAGGGCTGCAAGGGCGGGTTTAGCTAGAAACCTTGCTGTTGTTGCGACAAGACAGCCATAAAACCCGCCCCGACGAGCACCGTTTTGTTGGAAATCTCCTCAGGGGGAGCAATACCAATCGTCCATGACGCGGCGACAACCCTCAAAGAATAAAAATGGGTCGTCAGATCCCCGGTTTCTGTCGGAAAATTGGCTACTGGTGAGTCATCACGAAGAAACCGGGGATCTTGGAACTCGATTTTTTTAGAGCAATTCTGCTATGGCCACTGTGGCAAGCTCAAAAAATAGGCAAATAAAAACATTGACCAATCGGTTTAAGTTGTGTTAGCTTAGCGTCATGGTTAAACACCCAGAGGTGCTCCATGACTCGCGGTCCCGATAAGCAATTCGACCCTGCCGTGGCTCTCGACCGAGCTGTGGAAGTGTTTTGGGCCAACGGCTACG
>JBHJJI010000371.1:0-17436 GCA_050042805.1 Leptolyngbyaceae cyanobacterium | reverse complement strand
CCAAACGACCGCCAAGAAGACGATCACAATTAAGAAAAACTGGGTCTGCAACTGCTGACTGGTGAAGCCCAACCAGTTGGCCCAGCCGATGCTCAGCAGAATAAAAATGCCCGTGCCCCCCATGGAGAGCGGCTCGGCAATGCCGCCTACCAGGGATTGAAAGATGGTGCGTTGGCTGTCAGGGATGGGTTGAAACAGCACCGGTCGGGTACTCGCCACCAGCGTATAGCGCAGCCACTCGTCGAAAAATTTGAGAATGACTAGGCCAAAGAACAGCGCGATCGGCCCAAAAAAGATGGGATAGCTGCCGACAATTGTCATGATGCTGATGCCCACGATGACCAGGGGCAAGATGGACAGCACCGCAAATACCCCCTGCCGCTCAATTAATCGGCTGGAGGTAAACCACTGGGTCAATAGTTCAATCAGGCCGAGCAGGCCGCTAAAAATGCCGAGAAAAGCGGCGATTTCTTCAATTTCTAACGTGGCTTCCAGCTGGGTGAGATATTCAAACTCGATGAGATACATCAAAATTTGCGCCAGCACAAAAAAGCTGAACAGCATCACCACATATTGGCTAATCTTGTCGCGCGATCGCTGCGCTTTGTGGGCGTCTTCACCCGCCTCCGCCTGCCGCTTGAGCGAGTCGGGAAACGCGTGCTCGTAGTTGCGGCTGATGATCAGCAGAATGCCAGCCCCCACCAGCATGATCAAAAACGACAGCAGCAGCACATTTTTCAGCCCGACCAAGTTAACCAGCAATAAGACAGAGAAGCCACTCAAGACATCGGCGACTAAATTGCCGCTGCTGATCAGGGGAAAGGTGCGTTTAATTTCGCGAATGTTGAAGAGCTGATTAGCCGTAATCGAGACGTTGAGTTCGTTGAGCCCATAAATTGCCTCCATCCACAGCCGCATGCCAAAAACGGTCAAGGGCAGCAAGGCTGGCACATCTAGCCCCCACCGAAATAGGAGAACCGGAATGGCCATGACCACGGCGATCAGCACAATCACCCACCGCAGGGGCAAAAATCGCTGCATCCACGAGTAGACAAAGCTCAGGCCAAACCCCACGACGGCGCTAAAAATGTAGATCCACGGCAAAGAAGACGCACCATATTCATCCAAAAATAGGGCCGCTGAGCTGACCTCCAGCCACAGGATCCCCATGGAGGTGGCGGTGTAAAAGGCAAACATTAATAAGGTGCGCTCCGCCTCGTTGGGGCGCAGGTTAATAATGCGCAACAGCCGCTGTTGCCAAGCAGGAATTAGGGGAGATGCAATCCGACTCGATTTCATGGGTTAGGGAGAACTGTGAGCAGCGATCGCCCTAGTGACCATTGAGATGGCTATTTCTTCGGCGATAACAGCATCATCATATTGCGCCCTTCCCGCTTTGGCGCTTGTTGCATTTCGGCAAATTCTTCTAAATCATGGGCCATGCGGCGCAAGAGTTTTTCTGCCAGGTCAGAATGTTGAATCTCGCGGCCCCGAAACATGACTGTGGCTTTCACTTTGTCGCCAGATTTGAGGAACCGCTGAGCATTCTTAACGCGCACGTTGTAGTCATGGTCGTCAATTTTGTAGCGCATCTTGACTTCCTTGACTTCGACATGGTGCTGTCGCTTGCGGGCCTCTCGAGCCCGCTTTTCCTGCTCGAATTTGTATTTGCCGTAGTTGATGATGCGGCATACGGGGGGCGTGGCCTTGTCACTGACTAACACGAGATCCAAGCCTTTTTCTTCGGCGATCTGCAGCGCGTCGCGGGGTGGCATGACGCCGAGCTGAGAGCCGTCATCGCCAATCAGACGGATCTCCGGAAAACGAATGTTCTCATTGATGGGGGGAACGTTTCGGGGGGGTCGACTACGCATGCTCAACAGAGAAATAGACGTGAGGGCAAACGAGAAGCTCGAAATCTGATTTAGCGTAATGGGTCAACTGAGTTTTCGTCCAGAGGGGAACAACCTGTCGCTGGAGACGCAGCGTGATTTTGATCGTAGACCCTTGTCCCATCGAGTATAGAGGCGAATTCCAGCGCTGCATATTTCATCTTTGCGAAGTGCAAAAAAATGTTTACATTTGACAAGCTGACAAGGTTCTGCAGAGGCTGATCTCGATGTGTTGATACAGTGCGTTGATCTAATGCCCCTGTCCCGCCGCTCCCCACGTTGCCAGGTACCTCAAGGCGCACTGCCCCTGCCCACCCGCTTATTTTCCTCGCTGAGCTGATCGGCAACCCCCACCAGACGCTTAACAAAAGCCTGGCGTCAGGCTACGATCACGTCTTGCCCTACAAAAACTCCACCCCTGCGGGGACGCGAGGTGCTGCCGAGATTATGAAACACACACTGTCGGTTTTGGTTGAAGATGAGGCAGGCGTTTTGACGCGGATTGCCGGATTGTTTGCCCGTCGGGGCTTTAACATCGAAAGCTTGGCGGTGGGACCCGCTGAGCAGATGGGCGTTTCTCGCATCACGATGGTGGTGCCGGGCGATGATCAGGTGATTGAACAGCTCACCAAACAGCTTTACAAGCTCATCAACGTTTTAAAAGTGCAGGACATTACTGAAGTGCCCTGTGTTGAGCGCGAGCTGATGCTGATCAAGGTGAATGCGACGAGCGCCAACCGGTCAGAAATTTTGGAGCTGGTACAGATTTTTCGGGCACGTGTAGTGGATGTCTCGGAAGATTCCGTCACGATTGAAGTGGTGGGTGACCCCGGCAAAATGGTCGCGATCGTTCAGGTCTTAGGGCGCTTTGGCCTGCGAGAAATTGCCCGCACGGGCAAGATTGCCCTCACCCGTGAGTCGGGCGTCAATACCGAATATCTCAAATCGCTGCAGAGCAAGCTGCAGTAGCTGAGCGAATGCTTAGCCGAAAGCCGGTTGAGTGAGGCCCTGAATTTGTGTTTGGGCATCGCTGGTCAACCCCTTACCCTGCACCAACACGTTGAACTGTCCCAAACCCAGGGGACTAATTAGCTGATGTAAAGCGTCACGACGGTGCAAAGCCCGGTTGAGGGTATCGCGGTCAGTGGCCTGCAGTTGGGCTAGGGCATTCAAGCGATCGCCCAGCCCCAGCGCCATTAAAAACAGGGCTTGGGGGACCTGGCCCAAGGTCACTAGTCCGGACTGTTCTCCCTGAATTTGCAAGGCGGTGAAATCCACGTGGGCGGTGATGTCTTGCTGGCCGATGTTGACTAGCGGATCGTCATGGTGGGCATGTCGGGTATAGCACTGTAGCGTGCCCTGTGATCGCGCCGGGCTGTAGTAGCGATCGGCCTCGTAGCCGTAGTCAATCGTCAGCAGGTAGCCGCGCTGAAGCTTGTCAGCGACTTGCTGTAGCCACCGCCGCGCTGCCAGATTGACCTCTGTAGTAAAGCCTGCCGCATAGGGTGGACAGGTGAGCTGAATGCCGACATCGTCAAAATAGGTGGCCAACTCGGGCGTTGAGGGAGCCGCCAGCACCGTCGTGAACGGTCGCTGCGGCTCGGGTGACAGGGTGACATAATGCTCTTGCAGGCCACGAGTCGTCAGCGTGACGCGGTGCACCGGCAGGGCATCCACCAGCTCATTGGAAAAAATACAGCCCGTGACTGACTCAGTGGGCAGATCGGTCAGGGTGCTCCATCGCAGCGAGAGGTGTGCCTGCCAACGGTCTAGTCGCTGCTGCTGGGCCATCCGGAGAGCCGGGGAAGTCTCAACCAGAGTGTAGTGCAGTGCTGAGAGGCAATCGGGATGGTGGGTGTGCAGATGTCGCAGAATGCTGTCGGCCATGAGCCCTTGCCCTGGCCCCACTTCCACCAGCTGCCAGGGGCGCGGTTCTCCCAGCCGCTGCCACATATCGACAAACTGGTCGGCCAGCAACTCGGCAAAATCGCCACTTAGATGAGCCGATGTGACAAAGTCGCCCGCTTGACCGAGCTGTGACGTTTGGGCGGCATAGTAGCCCCACTGAGGGTGATAGAGGGCTAGCTCCATAAAGTCGGCGAAGGATAGCTGACCTTGGGGAGCGCCCGCAATGCGATCGCGAATGACCGCACAAAGTTCGGGAACACCGATTTGTACCTGCATGGGCGAAATCCTGCCTCAGGGGTTGCTTAAAATAGCCTACCGAGAAGAGATTGGGCACTGCCCAATCCTGATAGCAAGGTTGTTGATCTTGAGATGTGATTTAAGCGCAGCGCTTTAAAGTTGAGGTAACAGTGCCTGCACGTCAGGATGCTGGAAGAACGCTTGAGTATCGGCGATTAGTCGCGGTCCCCACAGGTTCTCAACCAAAAACTCAATGTCGGCATAGCGGCTGTCTTTTTCTAAGGCGGGAATCCCGATTTCTAACGCAGCGGCTTCGTTGCCTTTAGCAAATTGAGCGACGGCGATTGCCAGTTCGGGTTCGGGCTCCATCGGGGCGATCGCTAACGATTCTTCCCAGCGGGCGATCGCATCGTCAACGGCCCCCTGCTCTTACTGCACCAGGCCATTGTTGTTGACCGAAGGCCAATATTCTGGGTCGATATCTACCGAGTTTTGATATTGAGCGATCGCCGGTGCAAACTGATCGAGCTTGAAATAGGTATTGCCCAAGTCAAACAGCGCCCCCGGATTATCCGGCTCTAGCGTCAAGCCCGACTCCAGAAAATCAGACGCTTGTTGGTACTCACCATTGCGAAAATGAGCCGTGCCCAAGGCGAACAATACCGCTGAGTTATCCGCTTCTAGGGCTTTGGCGCGGTTGCGGGCCGCGATCGAGTCGTCAAACTCCTCAACCTGTAGGTACAAAGTCCCCAGCAGCCCCCAGACGGCAGCGCTATCGGGCACCAGTTGAGCGGCCAATTGAGCCTGGGCGAGGGCGATGTCATATTGCTGTAGCTGAGCGAACTGAGCGGCTTCTTGAGCCAGTACTAACCCTTGCTCTTCTAACCGTTCTGAATCTAACGGCAGGACGTACGGCAAGAGGGCTTGGCCCATCACGGGGGGAGCCATTGTCCACAGTCCGACTGCGGTTAAGGCAGAGAGTAAAGATGTCCGAATCAGCACGACAGATCCTTTGTTCGCTAGGGCACTTTTCATTAGCCAGCTTAGCTTACTCGGCCCCCAGCGAATGACTAAACGAGGCGTGCCAGTTTCTCTCGATGGCGGTGCGTTGATACGACTGAGGTTTAAGGTTCACGGTTGAGGGGGCAAGGTGGTAATGCCAACGCTCAGTGATCGAACGCTTGATGAAATCCTGGAAAGGTCGAGGAGCTGGGGAGCCCGATTTGTCGCCTTGTCTCAGAGAAGCGGCATAGCATCACCCGTTCAGTTCAGTGAGCCTGTCCCCGTTGCCCCCAGCTCAAGATCAGGGTGTGGCCACTGATGCCGCCGTTGCCTCAGCCCTAATCCAACAGCAGATTGGCAATGTGGGCGTAAATTTGCGTCAGTGGATGATCGGGAAATCGCAGGCTAAAAATATCGCTGCTGCCGAGCTGAATCATTTCCTCGGTAAGCGGCAAAATTGAGGCCACTGGCACGCCATAGGTGGCTTCGACTTCAGATTTCAGGGCGGCAAAGTCAAAGGAAGACAGCGCTTTGTTGACCATGAGCAGCATCTTGGGCACTTCTAAACGGCGAGCAATATCGACCGTCACCGCAGTGCCTTGAAAGGCTTGGCGAGCGGGACGCATAATCAGCAGCAGCACGTCGGAAATGGTGATGGATAGCAGCGTCTCTTCGTTCAGGCCAGGATGGGTGTCAATGAACAAAAAGTCTAGATTCAGCTGTTGAATCAACCCCTGAAAGCCATCGTTGAGCAGACCGACGTCGTAGCCTTCCCGCAGGACGCGGGCAATTTCTCCGGCTTTTAAGCTGGAGGGAATTAAATAAATTGCGCTGCCTTCAGCCCCCGTGCCGTGGAGCACATGGCTGACGTCATAGGCGGCTTCTTCAACTGAACAGCGACCCCACAGATAATCGTTGAGGGCGAGATTCATATGGCTTTCATCGAAACCAAACAGCACGTGGATGCCTGGAGATTGAATATCGGTATCAACGATGCCCACGCGCTTGCCATGGCGGGCCACCGTCGCTGCTAAATTCGCGGTTGTATTCGATTTGCCGGTGCCTCCTCGAAAGGAGTGGACAGACACCACTTTGACCATATCTCTACCTTCCAGTGCAGTCGTGCCGCAGTAATTTCGCAGCTAATTCATTCATGACACAGCCATTCACGGTTCTCAACAGCGATTAGACGTATCTGTCATGGGGCTAGCCGCGATCGCGCCGATCAGTCGATACAACGCATTTTGGTGCCATGTTCAGATACCTGATGGGCCAAATGAAATACTTTATGACACAAGTGTATGAGAAAGCCCCCGCTTATCCCAGCAAAAGCCGCAAAAGCTTGACATCCATTTTTAGCATGGTTGTCTTCAAAGCTTAGGATTAATGTCCTATCAGAATAAAATTATCTGATTGTCGCTGTCCAGGATGAGTCAGCAACCGCTTTCTTGCTTTTGCCACAAGTTTGAATGCAGCTGCCAGTTTCTGCTCTATCCTTGATTCTTTATGAAGAGTGCTCTAAAACAGGAGTCAACGCTTTGGGCATTGTAGGTTTAATGCTGGGTTGTCCGAGTTTTGGCTAACTATCTACCTTTATGCTGACGAGTGTTGATCGATTACTGTTTGTGCGAGGTGTCCCGATCTTTAAGGAGCTCAGGGATGACTTTTTGGTCAGACTAGCGTCCATTATGGATGAGCTGTCGTTTCCTGAGCGCCACACAATTTTTACAGAAGGCCAAGAAGGTCGCGCTCTCTACATTGTGGTATCGGGGCGAGTCAGTGTGCATCTGCGGCAACAAGAACTGGCCCAACTCGAAGAGGGCGCTTGTTTTGGTGAGATGTCGCTGTTTGACGCGGAACCCCGGTCAGCGTCGATCACCACGTTGGATGCTTGTGATTGCCTGATGCTGACTCAGCAGCAGCTCTACGAGGCGATCGACGAAACTCCTGGCATTGCCATTAACATTATTCGCTTGCTGTCTCGCCGCATTCGTGAGCTGAACAATGAACTCAACGAACGCCAGCAAGAGGTCAAAGATCTGGCTCGACAAACCAGTTTGGCTTACACAGCAGATGTGCAGCGATCGCCCCTAACTACACCGCGCCAACGCTTAGCGTTAGAGGATGGCAGCTTCGGCACGCCCGAGGAGAACGGCAGTTTTCCCTACAGCAGTTTTCCCTATTAGGCGATCGCGCTTGAACCGAGGCATTTTTCCTGTGAACGTTGGTTGCTGTGAATGTTGGCCTGACGCACTGGCCTGAAGCTTAGGTGATTGTCGCTAGCCCCAGGCGTGAAGTCGAAATTCTCCAGGTCGTTGCAGTCATCTCCCTGTGCTTCCAGCGTCTCGACTTTCGCTGCCGCCCTGAGTCCAGTACAAGAGAAGGGATATCTCATGCTTAAATCACGATGAATTTGTCTCAGCGTCTCTGGCAACAAAATCAAGATCTGGCCCTCGCGTCCCTCGAACATCCCTTTGTCCAAGGCATCTACGACGGCACCCTACCGAAGCAAAAGTTTGCCTACTACGTCGGACAAGATGCCTTCTTTTTAGAATCCTTTGCCCGCGCCTATAGCATTGCGGCGGCGAAGTCGCCTGACTGGCAGGGGTTTGCAGTCTTTCATGAGTTGGCAAACGGTGTGCTTGAAGAACTCAAACTGCATCAAACCTATGCAGCAGCGTGGGGTGTCTTGTTGAGCGACGTGCAGCCCGGCAGCACTACCCGGCGATATACCGACTTTTTGCTGGCGATCGCCTGGGGACAAGAGATTGGGGTGACGGCGGCGGCGATGTCGCCCTGTATGCGGCTGTATGCCTATATCGGTCAATCGTTGGCCAGCCGAGGCATTTTAGAGAACGCTTACCGCGACTGGGTGCGCACCTACAGCGGCGACGAGTTTGCCCCGCTAGTCACCCAGCTCGAAAACTTGGTGGATCGTCATAGCGCCGACAGTCCGCTGGTAGCGGAGACTTTTCGCTATGCCATGCTCTGTGAACGTGACTTTTTTGAGGCGGCGTGGCAAGGCGAGTAGAGGCTGATATAGCGCTGGCTACTTTGCTTAGGGAGTTGCTGGAAAATAACGTCCCGATCGTAGGGGTTTGGCACTGCCAAACCCCTACGATCGGGACTACAGAAAACGTTTCCACAAATGGGGATGTTATTTAAGCGCCGATCCCTTAGGACACCTGGGAGCGCTCTGATCCTGAACCCATCAACCAAGTGGTTCTGCAGTTTTGTCCTAATTGAACTGGCGACTGCTATAGCTGTGCTCAGTGCTCGGACTCCCGATGTGATTCTGGCAACGCCAGGGAGCCCAGGGGCCGGTGAGCCAGATTTGTTGTCTTGTTGCGGCGCATCGGCATTAGAGGCATGCGGATCCATTCAGCAGGGCCAGCGTTCTTGAGGCGATCGCTGGCTGCTGGTGACATGTGTGCCTGAGTTGCCGTTGTCTGAGGCCATCTGAGGAGGACACTGGCTCCCCCGCTCCCCCGCCCCTCGGCCTGTCCAAGATGTGATCGCTCAAGAGCAGAGATGGCTTACCCATACCTCAATACAGTGCCTGCATGAGCCGCTTGCGATAGGTTTGGGTCAGGGGATGCTCGTCGCCTAAGAGGCCAAACAGTGTCAGCAGTGCCTTACGACCGCCGTCGTTGCGATATTTACGATCGCTTTGCACCAGTCCTAAGAACTGCTCTAGAGCAGTTTCATACTCGCCAGCGATCGCCGCCTGGGCCCCGGCTAGATACTGCTGATCAGCGGGGGTGGTCGGCGTCAACTCGGCGATCGTTTGATGAAAATCCATCAGCGATCGCACCGCCGTCGCCTGGGCTCCGTAGGGACGCTGCAGCGGATCGATTTGATCTAACAGACCGCTGGCGGTGGTGAGTTCGCCCTGCGTGAGATAGAACTGAGCCGCCTCTAACAACAGAGCCGGGCGATCGGGGTATTGGGCTAATAGGGTGGCGTATTGTTCGCGTAGCTGCTGGCGATCGCCCGAGGCGCGGATAGCCTCTAATTGGGCCATCGCCTCATCAAACGCCGAACTCAAATTGAGCTGTTCTAACAACGCACGGATTTGGGGCTCTTCTAGCATGCCGACAAAGCCGTTATACAGTTGGCCCTGCAGAGCGACTCTGACATCGGGCACGCCCTCGACCTGATAGATCCGCGCCAGCTCAGGATTTTGATCAATATCGACAGCGGCTAAGACAAAGTCATACTCTGTTGTCAGCTTTTCTAAAATGGGCTTGAGCATTTTGCACGGCCCACACCACTGCGCAAAAAAATCGACCACCACTGGGGTCTGAAAGGATCGGGCCAGCACCTCTTCTTCAAAGGTGGGGCTAGTGACTTCAACAATGGCTCCCATAGTCTGGCTCCTGGTAAGTAGAAAGTTCCTATAAATGATGCTGTGGGGTGTGTTGTGGTGTCGCCCAACGCACCGCCAGCATTGGCTTTGGCGCGTCACGCCTGGCGATGATGCACCCTACGATGATTAAGATTACCCACTTGTCTATTTGCCAATTACGAACAATTCATAGAGTGATAGCAGCACCTCGATCACAATCAAGATCACGACATACCACTCTAGCCTGAGGCCCGTGTTTTGCCGTTGAATATCGAGGGCAGTTTCCGCCGTGCGTGAGACCAATTCGAGCTTGCGTTCTAAGGCCACATGACGTTCGCGGATCTCATACTCATCTTCAATGCGGGCGTAAAAGCGATCCAGATCCGGATACTCCCACAATAGTTCAGGCTTATCGACGATTTCTACCCGGCCCACAATCTTGTGTTGAATGAGCAAACAGTTGCCGATTTGCTTGAGCAGGATCTTGGCCCCGCGCCGGTTAAACTTCTGGTCTTGCAGGCTTGTGGCAAAGGGTTCTATCAGGTCAAACACCTGAGCTGACTCGGCTTCGTACTCCGCTAAGACCACACTTTTAGCGAGGACATCGGCCACCAGCTGTAACATCGGCACTGTAAACTGCGATAGCAAAATGATGGTGTCTTCCACCTTTCCTTCGTTAATCGGCGCAAGACGAATTAAGACTTCCTCGGTCTCGGGTTCCGCAAAGGGATTTACAATCAAACCCTGCAGATCCGTCAAAAACTGGGTGGTTTCGGGGCTCGACAAGCCAAATAAGACAGCGACACCTTAGTCAAACAGAACGATGCAGCTGTGATCACCGTTGGGGATCATGAGTGGCTCCAAGGCCAGCGGTGCGTTGTGGCTCAAGGGCTGCAGGTCAATCTTTTGGCCCAGAAAATAGGCACAGACCTTGACCGTATCAATATCAGCAAAAAGAACAGACATCCGTAATTTATGGTGTGAAATAGGTATGGATAATAAGCCCTGTGGCTGGTCGAGCGCTGCCCCAAAAGCTCACTCATTGACCAGTCAAGACGCCGGCAATTGAACCATTTAGGACGCATAGAGGCATGGAACGCATCCTGTTTATCCTGGGCATTTTGGAAGACGAAGATGTCGACTGGTTGGTCAGTGCTGGCAACCGCCGCGAACTTGATAGTGATGAGGTGCTAATTCAGGAAGGGGGCGCGATCGCTGCTATCTACCTTATCCTGTCAGGTCAATTTGTCGTCTCGATTGAGCGATCGCAGGGGGCTGCCATTGCTCGCCTATCGAGTGGTGAGGTCGTGGGCGAAATGTCATTTGTCGATCATCTGCCACCGTCGGCCACTGTCACTGCGATCGAGCCCTCAGTGGTGCTCGCGATTCCGCGTGACCTGTTGGAGCAAAAACTGGCTCAAGATGCGGGGTTTGCCAAACGGTGGTATCAGGCTTTGGCAACGTTGCTATCAATTCGCCTCCGAGGCACCGTAGAACACCTCGAAGCCGAATTTTGGGAACCCACCACCTTGAATCAAAACCTCTTTTCGGACGATATGGCAGACAACATGAAGCTCGGCGGCATTCGCTTTGATTGGCTGATGCGGCGACTGCGTGATACCGACGAGCCTACCTGGGACACCTAGAACGTCGGTACAGAACCCTGGTTTCTAGGGCAAAAAGGGACTCATTCCACCATTGCCCGACCCGAGAAACCGAGGTTCTGGCAATACGGTACCGGTGCTCTAAGGGGGGCCTCAATTATGGCCATCAGGCAATTTCCGAGAAAGAATATACCAGCACTGTCAGGGCGGGTTTAGTTAGTCGGTTGCTGTCTCGTTTTACCAACCATGTCCGATGGTCGGGGAGCAGTGAGGGCAAGGCGGCAGAGAGACTGGAATGGTCGTGTTACTGCTGCCGGAGAGGATCAGAAACCTTCATGATCATCGCTACCAGACATCCACAAAACCGCCCCCACGGGCATCGTCTTGGCCAAAAATCTGCCTAGGCTCTCAAAACAACGAGTACAGCTCCTAGCTGAGTTCACACAGCGGGTATTGTTAAAGACGGGAGCGGTTAATGGATAACGCGCCCGAACGCTGACGTGATCTGACTCACCTATCAGTTGCCCCCTTTATGGATAGATAGGTAGACGTCAAACATCTGGGGTGGTCTAGTGAGCGTTAGTCAGAAGTTTAGGGATTGTTGCGGATTTGGTTAAGTACGGTTGAATAGCTTTTAACTGACTGAGCCCCGCTGATGGGGTCAGAACTGACGCAGTTGAAGCCGATTTTGGCCCCCTAACCCCCAAGTCTGGGGGAGATCGGATTCAACATCCCCCAGGCCTGGGGGATACAGGGGACGCTTGCGTAAGTCCTATGGGTTTGATCACAGGGAAGCCGTACCTCCGGCATGGCAGGCCTAACTTTAATGTTCACCGAGTAGGCTGATAATTGGATGTAATGGTAAAGTTACAAGACCTGATTGGCGCGGCCATCAAGGTCTAGAGCATTGATGGTAGTCACACATGGTAGGAAGAGGCGTCGAGCATGTCTCCAGAATCTCAACTCAGTAATATTTTTATTGTTGAAGACAGCAAAGGACGACGCGAAATCATCCTTGATGGTTCCGTTTATTCCATCGGACGTGATCCCAAGTGTGACATTCGTCTGTCTTCACAGTTTGTGTCTCGTCACCATGCCACTTTGGTGCAGCTCCCCAAAGACGACAACACTTTTTATTATCGGATTGTTGACGGTAACCTGAAGGGCAAGCCCAGCGCCAACGGCATGTTGATTAACGGCCGCAAAGTCGCTGCCCACGATCTCAAAAATGAAGATGAGATTGTGTTTGGGCCGCAGGCTCGGGCGATTTACTACCAGCTGCGGCGCGATGCGACTTCGCCCATGCCACCTGATGAGTTTGATATCACGCTGATTAGTCCCAATATGGTGGATGAGCTGGAAGAGGAACTCGAAGACGGGTCTGCGGAGTAGCGACCGCGTAGCAAGCTTAGAGCCGATTGTCGGTTTTCCATGAGGTTCCGGTGAGCGGCATCTGAAGGCTCCATTCGTCAACGCTCTAGGACGTTCTCGATCCTGGGATGGATACTGACTCTCTGAAACCAAGCTACAGATCTGGCTCCCCTGCCCCTCGGCTCCTTGGCGTTGCCAAGATTGCCTCGAAAGTCCGATCGCGGAGAACTGGTATTAGAGGTCTTGTTGAGCGCTGCGATCGCCCATCGAATGGCTGCCATTTTCCGGCTCATACCCCCAGTGTTTGCCCCCTTACACCTCGCTGAATGCTGGCAGCGGGCGCGTTACCGAGACCTGGGTGAGATCGCGGAAACTCAGGCCAGCGGAGCGATTAAACCCATAAATTTTCTGAAGCTTCTGGGCAAGTTGCCCCGAAACCCGGTGGCGGCGGTCACACTATAGAGAAAGTTATTGCCCCTTGGCAGGAGTTCCATGGTTCGTCAGATTCGTTTCGTTAAATTCTTCGCACTGTGTCTGCTAGGCATCCTCCTCACCGCCGTGCTGGCGTTTGCTGCCGGACAAGGCATTAGCCACCGCGCCTATGCCCAGAGCGACGAAGCCGTCGAAGCGATCGAGATAGACGAAACCGGAGCGTTGGATGACGAAGCGGCTGCCTCCCTGCAGCCCTTTGAAACCGTGACTGCAAATCTCGATATCCAAACGGGTCTCTTCACGCTTTATAGCAATGTTGAAAAGGGGGAAGCCTATTTGGCGATCGCGCCGGAGCAGCTGAATCGTAATTTTTTATTGACCGCCACATTGGAATCAGGGGTCGGCGAAGCGGGACTGTTTCGGGGCTGGCCAGTCAACGATTTGCTCATTCAGTTTCGCCCCATGCCGGGCGATCGCCTGCAAGTTGTGGTGCCCAACACCTATATTCGCAATCCTGGGGGTGAGGCTTGGCAGCAGCGCCTGCAGGATAGCTCGTTCAGCGATTCCATCATTTTTGCAATCGATGTCGTCAGCATCGATCCTGCCACTCAGGCCCAGCTGATCGATCTGTCTAACCTGATCATGGATCGGGACTTGGCAAACCTGACGCAGTCTTTGGGCTGGGTGCTGAGCAGCTACAGCCGCAATCCCGAACTCTCTCGACTGGATGCCTTGTCGATGTTTCCCAACAATTTGGAGATTGGGTCGACGGTAGCCTTTTCGGGCGGGGGCTTGCCTGGCGATCCGCTAGCGGGTCTGTTTGGGGTAGTGCTGGAGGGCTTGCCCGACAGTCGCGGCTTTGCGTTAGAGGTGCGCTACGGCTTGTCGGCCCTGCCGGGCGACAACGGTTTTGAACCCCGCTTGGCGGATGAGCGCGTGGGCTATTTCCCCACGGTGTTTCGGACGCCGGTGCAGTCAGCACGCACCGATCCGTTTGTGCGCTATATCAATCGCTGGCACCTAGAGAAACAAAATCCCCAAGCTGAGACGTCGCCCCCGAAAGCGCCCATCGTCTTTTGGGTGGAAAACACGGTGCCCCCGGAATATCGAGAGGCGATTAGCAAAGGGATTTTGCTGTGGAATGAGGCCTTCGCCGCCGCCGGATTTGAAGGGGCGATCGAAGCACGGCAGATGCCCGATAACGCGGATTGGGATCCGTCTGATGTGCGGTACAACGTGGTGCGGTGGTCAGACTCACTCAATATGTGGGCTTTGGGCTTTGGCCCCTCACGGGTGAATCCGCTGACGGGGGAGATTTTAGACGCCGATGTGATTTTAGATGCCAATGTCGTGCGCGTGCTGCGGCAGCAATATCAGTCGCAGGGGCTCGATACCCTGCCCGAAGCCGAATTTTATATGCAGCTGTGTGGGCAGCGATCGCAAGCTTGGTATTTGCAGTGGATGGCGATGCAGCAAGGGGGCGAAGCCGGGCTGGAGCGGGCGCAAGGGATGACTGACCTGCCGCAGTCCGACCGGCTGACCGATGACCAGTGTGCGGGCTATCTTGGCGGCCAACAGCATGCCTTTGGCGCTTTGGCCCTGGCGACCTTATCGGGCGCGAACTTTTCGAGCGCGCAGTTGGATGCCTACATTCAGCAATATCTGGTAGCGCTGACGGCCCATGAGATTGGGCATACCCTGGGGCTGCGCCACAATTTTGCGGGTAGCCGACTATTGTCTCCGGCTGCTCTCAACGAGCCTGCGATCACTCAGACTCAGGGCTTGGTGAGTTCCGTCATGGACTACTTTCCGCCCAACATTGCCCCAGCGGGAACGCCTCAGGGTGACTACTTTCCCACCCGGTTAGGCCCCTACGACCTGTGGGCGATCGAATATGGCTATCGCCAAGCGCCGCCATCACCCCTGCGGCGAGAAGAGCAGCAGATGCTCAACCGCATTCTGCGGCGCAGTACGGAGCCAGCGCTGGTCTACGCGACTGATGAAGACATCTTTGATTTCATCGATCCCGAGTCGCGTGCGTGGGACCTCAGCGATGACCCGATGCAATATGCCCAATGGCAGCTCGATAATGCTAAGGCCGTTTGGGATCGCCTCAATCGGCTCTCGGTCGCCCCTGGTGAAGGCTATGGCAGTTTGCGCCGTCGCGTCGATCTCGTGTTTGGCTATTTTTTCAACAACACGCTGACGCTGACCGATTATGTGGGGGGACAACGCTTCCGGCGGTTAGACCCCTGGGAAAACCGCAATCGCAATCCCTTTGAGCCGATTCCCGCTGCGAAACAGCGAGAGGCATTGGTCGCGCTCAAAGAGCAGGTCTTTGCTGCCGACGCCTTCGAATTTTCGTCACAGCTGATCAACCAGTTAGCCCCGGATCGCTGGCGGCATTGGGGCGTCTCCCTCACCCGCTATCCGCTCGACTATCCGATTTATGAGCGGGTGCTGGGTATTCAAAGCTTGGCTCTGAGCGACCTCTTTTTGTCCGATCGCCTGGCCCGGGTGCGCGATTTAGAGTTCAAAACCGACGCTGAAGACGTGCTGCCCCTGGCAGAGCTGTATGAATCGCTCTATCAAAGCGTCTGGTCTGAGGTGACAACGGCAGCGGACGCTCCAGCGGTGTCGAGTCTGCGGCGGGGATTACAGCGGCATCACCTGAATATCTTGTCGAATCTAGTGTTGCGGCGCACATTTTGGGATGCGCTGGATGCGCAAAGCTTTAACGAGTTTGTGGCCACGCTCTCAACGCTGGGCGCCCCAGAAGATGCCCGGGTGTTAGCCCGCTATCAGCTGCGGCAAATTGAGCAGGATGTGGAAGATACCCTCTCGCAGTATGCGGGTCGTATGGAAGTCACCACCCAAGCCCACCTCGAAGATGCCCGCGATCGCATTACGCGAGTGTTGTCGGCCCCGCTGCTGGGACTGTAGTCAATCGGGGTTGGCATTGCTCAACCCGACCAATACACCATGGGGAGCGATACCCGGATCAGGCATCACTCCCCATGTTGTTCGAGGGAATTGTGATCTAGCCTTTGCGAGTGGGCATGCCGGTATAGGGTTGCACTCCTGTGGCGGGATAGTCGTCTTGGGCCGGGGCAAAGAGCTCTAGCACCGCTTGCGCCAGTTCGCCAAAAAAGCCGGGCTTTTCTTGAATTGCCGGAACCGCCTTGGTCATATCGTCCTCCGAAAATTCGTAGCCGTGCTGCTTGGCCAAGTCAATGACTTTGGCCTTTTGCTCCGCTGATTTGACCTGTTCAGAAAGAGCTGAACTGTCCGCAGCTTGCTTGAGGAAATTGAGCGCGTTTTCTTTAGACATAGGTAAATCTAAAACGTGACTATCTTTTTAGTCTCCATGAGTTCATTACGAACCGCCTTGAAACGCAATAGACCCTTGCAAATCTTGAAACGCCGCAACACAAAACAACCGGAACCGCGCAACAGCGATCCCGGCTGTGAGTTGGGGGTATTGGGAGACGCGATCGCCCTATCCACCCCCATGAGGCTTTGTCAGGTTAGAAAACGGTGCTTGAATCACACCGCATTTAACGCTTGCGGTAGGGATTTGGCACTGCCAAACCCCTACGATCAATACGAGTAGGACTGACGCAGTGGAATGCGACTTTGGCTCCCTAACCCCCGACATTGGGGAGGATTGGATTCCCCATCCCCCAGATTTGGGGGATATAGGGGGCTCTTGCGTCAGTCCTATACGAGATTCTACGCCATCAGCTCTTTGACTTTGGCCATGATGCCGTTGGGATCAATGCCCTGATGAGGGAACTGTTCCCACAGACCACCGCAGCCCTCTTCGTGGGTGCCGAGGAAGGCAAATTTCGGCGTATAGCCCCGCTCCAATAGCCAGGAGCCAAAGCGGCTGCCCAACCCAGTGCGGCGGTTAAAGGATTCTGTCACGAGCACGAAGGGGGCTTTGCCCACCTTCGCCATCATCTCTTCGTCAATCACGTTCAGCGTGGCCTTGTTGATCAGGCCGACTTCGATGCCTTCCTGCTTCAGCCGTTCCACAGCGTCCAGGGCCCGATAAATCGAGTCGCCAAAGGTGACGATATAGCCCGCCGCTCCTTCGCGAATCACCTCATCCTTACCAGGCGTGAAGGTATAGTCGCCACCAAACAGGTCATTGCCATCGGTATCGAGCACCATCGGGACTTTTGAGCGGGTCGAGAAGATAAACCGCATGCCCGGATCGTTAAAGACCGCTTTCACCACAGCCTTCATTTGATTAGCATCAGCGGGGAAATAAAGGCGAGTTTCGTAGCTATCATCCAGCCCGTTGTCGGCAAACATGTTGTTGATGCCGAAGTGACAGGTGTTGTCGGCCATGTCATCAATGCCCGCATGGGAAAAGTGACAGAGCAGGTTGGAGTAGTTCAGCCGCGCCATGGTGATCTCAGAAATACACATTTCTAAGAAGGCGCTAAAGGTAGCAAAAATGCCCTGCTTGCCTTTTTCCATGCCGAAACCGGCAGCGGCTGAGAGGTTGCCCCGCTCTTGAATGCCGCCGCTAATGAAGATTTCGGGATGAGCTTTGCGAATTTGGGCCAACCCGCAAGAGCCTTCTAGATCGCTGTCGACGACGAGCACGCTGTCTTTGCGAGTCGCTTCATCC
>JBHJJI010000370.1:0-6277 GCA_050042805.1 Leptolyngbyaceae cyanobacterium | reverse complement strand
CCCCTGCCTATTGAATCAATGGCTCCGGCAACTTGATCACAGGCTTGTCTTCACTGCCATATTGAAAATTAAAGCGATTGGCGATGTCTCGCGTCAATTCCACATGCTGCTTTTGGTCTTCGCCCACTGGCACCAAATCCGGCTCATACAGCAAAATGTCAGCCGCTTGCAAAACGGGATAGTCAAACATGCCCACCGTCACGTTTTCACCCTGTTTGACCGCCTTTTCTTTGAACTGAATCATGCGCTCTAGCCAGTTGAGGGGCGTGATGCAGTTAAACAGCCAGGCCAACTCGCTGTGGGCCGAAATGTGCGATTGCACAAACACCGTCGCTTTATCAGGATCGATGCCACAGGCCAGGTAAGTAGCTGCTACTTTGTAGGTGTTTTCTGCCAGCTGTTGGGGGTCGTGGGGCACGGTGACCGCGTGCAAATCAGCCATAAACAAGAAGCTGTCGTACTCTTCCTGCAGGGCTACCCAGTTGCGAATGGCACCCAAATAGTTACCCAAATGTAGGTCGCCGGTCGGTTGGATGCCAGAAAGAATACGGTTCTTGCCCATAGATAAGAAAGATGTCAATCTGTATACTCTGTTAAAGCATTGTATAGGACACCTCTATCCGTTTAATATTCGAATCTTACTTTTCTGCTGTTGAGAAATAATCGCCCCCATGACTAAAACTTTGACTCAATCGCCGATCAACGCCCTGGAAGCCGCCATCAAGCTCGCTCAAGACAGTGAGACTAACGACGCGGCGCATGCTGCCTTTGACGAACTCTACGCGTCGGTGCAGGCCACTGATCCGCAAATGGCGGCCCTGCTGCAAAGGCTGTGGCGCGAGTACATCACCACCCAACGGTCAGCAGCGTTTTGGCAAGAGCTTTGTCAGGTCGAAAAGCATCTATCGGAACGCATTACCGAAAGCCATCTGCAGCTTCGTCAGAATTACCGTCGATTGATGGAAGGGCAATAGTCCCGGACGCGATCGCGGCCCTCCAAACCATGAAAATCGTAGGGGATTATCCGCGTCGCGATGCCCCGAATCCCGGTTGTTTTCCGGAGTAATAGACAGCTCTAAAGCTTGCCAGCCTTACTGCCAGAGCTTTGCAGCCAGATTTGCAGGCTCCGGGAAACTGTTCTTTGAAATGCGCCGAGTAGCGATTTTAGCCATCTTGCTCGGCAGCAAAATCGTTCCTGAGCAAAGCACTCGTGTTCCGTCGAGCCTGATGTGGAGAGGATCATCCTCAACGCAAGGCTATCAGTGGACTCAGGAAATTTTCGAGAAAGAATATACCGGCACGGTAAGGGCGGGTTTAGCTAGAAACCTTCAGGATCATTGCTATCAGGCATCCACAAAACCCGCCCCTATGGGTATCGTCTTTGCTAGAAATCTCCTTAACTGGTTGCAACCAGGTCGCGGAGCAGGCGGCGGTGGGGCTGTAGCAATTGACCTGACTTAACGACCCAAGCCGGACTAAGCTTTTTCGGGGCGATGAGTTGCTCACCCTGGGCATCGTGGCAAAGCCACGGGGCTGCGCTGGTTTCTAACACTGTGATATCAGCGCGTGAGCCGATCTGCAGGGTACCGAGTTCAGTTTCTGCCTGTAGCACTCTGGCTGGGTGCAGTGTGACGGCCGCGATCGCTGCTGTTAGATCCATCCCTAACGCCATCAGTTTAGATAGCGCCCCACAAAGGCTGTAGTCGAGGGTGGCGTCGTTGTGGGGCTGGGTGAAATCGCCATGCACATCACTACTGATGGTGTAGGGAAACAGTCCCAAGGCAATCAAACGGCGAGCGATCGCAAAACTAAAGTTGATGCCGTGGCCCAAATCCAGGCGCACACCATCCGCGATCGCTTGAGTCAGGGCCGGTGAGGGCGTGCGGCGATCGCCCATCAATCCGTCTGGACGACAGCTATAGCAGTGGGCCAGCAGGTCACCCGGTTTGAGATGGGGCAAGACGTAGTCGATCACCTGATCGGGATGCGGACGACTTTCTTCCACCACGGCAAACAGTTCGCCGGTATGGACGTAGAGCGGTAGCTGAGCCGCATCGGCAGCCTGCCGTGCCAACTCAAGCACTTGCGTCCCCCAGCGCGAGAGGGCCCCTGACTCACCATGGACCTTAAAACCGTGCACAATCTCGGGATATTCTCGGGCCAGCGCGGCCAGCGCAGCTAAATCCACCATCTCAGGGCTATGGAGTGCGGGGGTGCCCATGCCGCCTTTCAACGCGCCAGCCAGATTCACTGAGGGAAAACAGCGCACATCCGTTTGGGCGGAGCGGACAATGTTGGCCTGAAATCCCAAAAAGGTCAGCGGGCCGCAGCTGCCTTGATCAACGATGGTGGTAACGCCTGCATTGACGCCAACATCATCGGCCCACAGGCCAAAATCGGTGACCCATTCGTAAACATGCACGTGCAGGTCGATCAGTCCAGGGCACACCAGCTGTCCAGCTACCGATTGGGTGGTTTTCGCCGTGTGGGGTGGCAGCTCAGTCGCGACGGCAGCAATTTTTCCCGCTCGAATGGCAATGTCGTAAGGGCCATCCAAAGACTGACTGGGGTCGATAACTCGTCCACCGGTTAAGACTAGGTCGTAGTTTTCTAGCGTCATGGCAGTTGAGGGGACATAGGGAGTAAGGGAGGGGCGTGGCGTGGGAGGGGAGGGGGAGCGGAGGAGCAAGGGGGGCTTAAGGGGCGAAAGGGCGAGAGAGCGGCAGGACAGGGGTGCGATGATTTGGGAAAATTGCGTCATGGCTAGAACTGTCGCGATGCCGGTTCAGTGGCGGTTAAGGGGAGAAGTGGCAGGCGGCCCAGTGGTTGGGGGCGACTTCTTCTAGGATTGGCATGGTTTGCTGACACAGGGTATCGCTTTTGGGACACCGACCATAGAGGCGGCAGACGTTGGGGTCGGGGTTGATGGGGCTGCGCGGTTCGCCCGTCAGGGGAATGGGCTGTGGCTTAGCCTCAAAGCTGGGGATGGCGGAGATGAGTGCTTCGGTATAGGGATGACGGGGCTGGTTGAAGATTTGCTCGACTGGGCCAGATTCGACGATTTTGCCGAGATACATGACTAAGATGCGATCGCACAACAGTCGCACGACGTTCAGATCATGGGAGACAAACAGATAGCTCATGCCTAAGCGTTCTTTGAGATCTGCCAGCAGGTGCAAAATCACAGCCTGCACCGAAACATCCAGGGCGGAGGTGGGTTCATCGAGCACCAGCAGTTGGGGATTGAGGGCGATCGCGCGGGCAATGCCGACGCGGGCTTTTTGACCACCCGATAGCTGGTGGGGAAAGCGATTGAGCAATTCTTGCGGGAGGCCAACGAGGTCAGCGAGTTCGGTGGCGCGCCGCTGCAGTTGGGCTTTATCCCGTTGATTGCTGAGCCGTTTGATCGGTTCGGTAATGGTGTCATAGGCCGTAAACCGAGGATTTAAGCTATCGGTTGGATCTTGAAAAACTAGCTGAATGTCTTTGCGGTAAGGGCTTTTAGGGAATTGGCGAACGGCCACGGTGCTCAGCAGGGTGTTGTCGAATTGAATCGTGCCAGCAGTGACGTCGAGCAGTCGGGTAATCAGTCGGATCAGGGTGGACTTACCGCAGCCGGATTCTCCCACTAGGCCAACGCTCTCTCCTGCTTGAATCTCAAAAGAAACGTGATCGACGGCGTGGAGTTGAGCATTTTTGCCAACGGGAAAGACCTTGCGGAGATCGCGGACTTGAAGGAGAGGGGGCATGGGGAGCGAGGGGGATTGAGGGGCAGGAGAGCTTTGGGAGCAAGGGAGCGTCGGGCCTGGGGGACGTTGGGAGAGCCAGGGAGTTGAGGGCTAGGGGGCGGGGGAGCGTCGGGGCTGGGGAAGTGGATGGAACGTTGAGCAGGCAGGGGGCTGGAGGCATCTGTGCGCCTGTCGGCTATTCGTCAGCAGCTGCCTCCCTTGCTCCTCCTCTCTCCAGTTCCTGAGTTCTTCACAACGGTTTCCAACAGGCGACTTGGTGATCGGCGGTGAGGTTTTCGCGGGGCAGCGGCGTTTGGTCGCAGAGGGTCGCGTCGTAGCGATCGCAGCGTTGGCTAAAGCGACAGGGGGGGATGTGGGTGGCTTTGAGATCGGGTAGATTGCCCGCGATTGGAATCAGCTCGGCAAAGGCTTTGTGGGGTTCGGGCGTCGCGGCGATCAGTTTGGCGGTGTAGGGATGCCGGGGCGATTGAAAGAGGTGGTGGGTCGGGGCCGATTCGACCACATGTCCGGCATGCATGACCACGATGCGATCGCAATATTCTGACGCGAGAGCCAAATCATGGGTGATGAGGATAGTCGCCATTTGCTGCTGAGTGGCGAGATCTTTGATCAGGTTCATCACGGTCGCTTGAGTGGTGACGTCGAGGCCGGTGGTCGGTTCATCGGCAATCAGTAACTTGGGCGAACAGGCGAGTGCTAGGGCAATCATGATGCGTTGACACAATCCGCCAGAGAGTTCATAGGGGTAAGCGTCGTAGCGCTTTTCCGGATCGGGGATGCGGACGCTGGTGAGCAGGGCGATCGCGCGCTGGCGCAACGCATCGCTGGGCAGATCCGTATGGCAGCGCAGCACATCGGTAATTTGCTTACCCACCTTACGAATGGGGTTGAGGGCGGTGCGAGGATTCTGAAAAATCATCGACAGTTCTTTGCCCCGTAACTGTCGTAGTGAGGATTCGGGTTCTTTGAGCAGATCAACTGCCACGCGATCGCTCTGGAACAGCGCCCGTCCACCGGTGACTTTGCCCGCGCGATCGAGTACGCCCATTAGGGTAAAGGCCGTCACCGATTTACCAGAGCCACTCTCACCGACAATACCAATCGTTTCTCCAGACTGAATCGTAAAGCTCACGGCTGCCAGCGCTTTGACCAGGCCCGAGCGCGTCCGGAATTCGACATCGAGGTTCTCGACGGTCAGCAATTGGGAAGCAACCGGGGTCGGGGGAGGGGAGGGGGAAGGTGGGGAGTCAGGGAGGGGCATGATTTGGGTAGGGGGGGCTGGGGAGCAGCAGGGCAAGGGGGGCAGGAATTAGTGAGAAGAATTAAGGGCTGGGGAGCTTGAGGAACGGAGGGGAAGGGGAGCGTATTGTTCAGTTTTGGCGCAGTGTTCTAAAAACTACTCTATCCGTCACCTCGCCCCGTCAGCCCCCTTGCCCCCTCGCTCCCCTGCCCTGCCGCCCTCACGTTCTCATCCTCGGATCAACCAAATCTCGCAGGCCATCGCCGAGTAAGTTGAAGCAAAAGACCGCCAGCATTAACACCGCCCCCGGAAACAACGCCAGCCACCATTCGCCCGACACAATATAGGTGGCGCCTTCGGCGACCATAATGCCCCATTCCGCAGTGGGTGGCTGGACGCCCAGGCCGATGAACGAGAGTCCTGCCGCGTTGAGGATGGCCCAGCCCATGTTGAGCGAGATGTGCACCATCATCACGGGTAAGACATTGGGAAATAGGTGACGGGCCATGATGCGCCATTCACCATTGCCGGTGAGGCGGGCCGCTTCCACAAATCCGGCTTCTCGATAGACGAGTACCTCTGAGCGGATGACGCGGGTGTATAGGGGCAGGTTGATGATCGCCGTCGCGTAAATGATGTTAGTGACAGTATTGCCTAAGGCCGCCACCAACCCCATCGCCAAAACAAACAGCGGAAACGCCATCAGCGTGTCAATGCAGCGGGAAATGATGCGATCGCTCCAGCCGCCAAAGTAACCGGCGCAGGTGCCTAAAAAGCTACCCACGAGAAACGACAGCGCTACCGCTAAAACCGCGATGCCCAAGTCTAGCTGAGTTGCCACAATCACCCGGCTGAGCACGTCCCGCCCCAGCTGATCGGTGCCAAACCAATGGGCCATTGAGGGCGGCTGGAGGGCGACTGCGGCGTTGCTTGCGAGTGGATCATAGGGGGCGATCGCGTCGCCAAAAATCGCGAACAACACCAACACCAAAAACAGCGCGAAGGCTCCGAAGGTGATGAGGTTCTCGCTGATGACGTAGCGGGTGTGTTGGAAGGTGGTGGTCATGGCAGGCGTTGGGGGCAGGGGGAGCTGGAGGACTGGAAGATTTTGGGACAGGGGCAGGAGCGTTGGGGGCAGGGGGGCGTTGGGGGCTGAGTGACGGGTGGAGTGGTTTTAGATGAATGTGCTTTGACTGAGACTGATCAACGCTTCCCCCGCTCCCCCGCCCCGCCGTCGCCTCTACGTCTCAACACCGGCTCTGGGATCAATCACGACATAGAGCAAATC
>JBHJJI010000369.1:0-35916 GCA_050042805.1 Leptolyngbyaceae cyanobacterium | reverse complement strand
CGCGGTGGACGGCGCGTTTTGCCACAGTACTTTCGACAGAAAACCATGCTGGAATTTCTCGCCCATGCGGTTGAACGACATTTTCCCAAGCGCTGCCAGGTGATTTTACCCTGCTCGTCCTAGCGTTTTCGATCTACTGAGTTTGGCCAGAATTACTTAAACCTCTAGAAAGAAATATGTCATGGCTTTAGAAGCAACTCATGCTCACTGCTCTAAAACCGGGTCAACTATGAATCGACGCTGGATCAGTTTGCTGGTTGGAGTCGTCATCCTGTGGCTCGGATTCACCATCCCCGTCGATGCTGCGGCCGAAGACACTCCTACTACGGCTATCTTTGCGGGAGGTTGCTTTTGGTGCATGGAACAGCCGTTTGATGAGCTATCTGGTGTGATTGACACGACCTCAGGCTATACGGGAGGGACGGTGGAAAATCCCGGTTATTACCAAGTCTCCGTAGGTAGAACCGGCCATGTCGAAGCGGTTCAAGTGACCTATGATCCCACTCAGGTCAGCTACGAAACCCTACTGGACGTGTTTTGGCACAATGTTGACCCGGTGGATAGCCGAGGACAATTTTGCGATAAGGGCAGTCAATATCAGTCGGCAATCTTCTATCAAAATGAGGAGCAGCGAGCAGTCGCGATCGCCTCAAAAGCAGCCTTGTCTACCTCTGGCCAATTGGCCGCAGAGGTCGCTACTGACATCCGAGCGGCGGCCACGTTTTACCCCGCTGAAGACTATCACCAAAACTATTACGAGACTCATCCGGTTCGCTACAAGTTCTATCGCTTTGGCTGCGGTCGCGATCAGCGACTAAGGCAAATTTGGGGTGAAGACGCCGGACACTCGTAAGCCAGGACACGATTACACAGGCGAAGCGCATGCAGCAGAAAAGCTGGAACGTTAGTGTGACTCTGCTATAGCAGAATACCCTTCAGGAAGGGCAAGGCCCTACGGAATGCAGAGGTCGGAAGTCAGAGTTGAAAATCTTATCTGATGGTGATTTCAGGCATTTGAGGTAACCGGATCAAACTGCGACTTGCTATAGCATTTGTGGATCTTGCTTCAACTTGCTAGCTCAACGGCGAAGTAAACGAGTGCCGCCCGCCGCCGCCATCAACGCCAGCATTCCCACAACCATTGTCGGTTCAGGAATTGAGACCGATTTGGGGTTGGGATCGCGCCCATGCAACTGACTCAACGCTGCCTGGGCAACAAATTTGTGGCCTTGAGTCGTGGGATGAAAATCGTCCCAAAATAAAAATTGATCGGCAGTATCACACACGGTGAAGCCGTCCAAATCAATCGGAAAGCTGTAATCGGTCAGGCAAGCGTCGGTTACGTTGGCAAAGTCAAACTCGTCGGGATTAGCGATCGCGTTCAACAATGTCCCATTCAGGTCAAAGTCTATGAAATTGACCTCCGGTGTGGCTGAGACAAAATCTTCCACCAAAGCGGACAGGGCAGTATTGTAGTCAGTCACGCGGCTGCTGAGCGTCGGAGCCTCAGGCGTTCCCGAAAAACGCGGCGTCAGACTCAGGTCGGGCAAGCCACTGACGAGGATGTTTTTAGCCCCACTGCCAACCAAAGCTTGTAGCGCTTCTGAAGTATTTTGCAGCGGCACGGTAATGTCAGTTTCAGCCGGAACGGCCTCACTACCAGCAAAATCATTACCGCCCGCCAGATACACAAACAGCGCATCCTCCGCAGGCGGCAACCCAGAGAAAACAGAAAAGTTGCTGAAGGCAGTGACTTGAGCCAAAGCGCCTGTGTCGAGTGGCAAGTCGGGGGCAACCGTGTTGTTAGACCCAGTACTGGCACCACCCACCCCAAAGTGGATGCCTTCACTCACATCGGTTGTGAACGGATTAAACAGCAGGTCAGCAAACAAAGCCGGTTCTAGTTCAAAGGAATCGGCCAAATACTCGACCCAGACAGGCCCGTTGGATAAGCGCTGTGCGTAGGGTGGCGATTGGGGAATGCCAATGGTTGATAAGGCAGAAGACGCGCGAAAGATATTGCCCGCATCCACCAGGCTGTCACCAAAAACATACAGCTGACTAAAGGAGGCCGCCCGTGCTTCCAGCGGAGCGATCGCGGCAACAACAGCAATTCCAGCAGAAACAAAGACTGATTTCATTGCATCCACTCCAACATCACAGCGCTATTCGAGTCAGCGATCGCCTGATGAGCATCTCATCTCGCCCCGCAACTCACTGGCACCATAACGGATGGGGTTCGGGAAGCGTCAATGCTGTATCCGTATTTTTACGGCAACTTCATACAGAGTTGATGAAGCTGCGATGAGCATGGAACGGGATTATGAAGGCGGAGTCGGAATTCGGCAGGTAGAGCGCAGAGGGCGGCACTGTTGTTGAGAGAGTCGCCTGGAAACGTTTGGCGTGGTGTTCCCACTCGGAGTCTCCGGTTTCAGAAACGTTGCCTTGAGTGAGCGCGATATTGGTTAATTCCCCCACGAGGGCAAGCGCATTGTGCGGCCCTGTCGTTGGATGACACAGACAAATCCCGAGTTCAGCGATACAAGACTGAACTCGGGAGAGTACAGATTCAAAATTGCGTTCTCAAGTTTCGGAGGTAGACGAGGAGTCGCCGCCTAGGCCAGGGCTGAGGAAGGCCACCAAAAAGCCGATCGCGAATCCGGCCACGTTGCGAGTGAGCGGAATCCAGTCGCTGGTGCGGGTGACCACAGGGCCGATACCAAACGCGAAAAACAGAATGCCCCAGAGCGGTGAAAAGATCAGCACCCACTGCCAGGCGATTACCTGACCGGGCTTACGGGGATGACCGGCGAAGCCAGCAATAACACCACCCACCACCGACGTAATCAGCGTCAAGATCCACTGCTCTTGCGGTAATCCGGGCACAACGACACAGCCGTCCTTGCGCAGGCAGGTTTCGCTCGCCCCCAAGGCTTCAATAATGGCCAGGTTTTCCCCATTATCACGAACAAAAAATTGGTTGCCATAGCGCGTTTGCAGCTCAATCCAAAAGGTGCGAGGCAACAGGTCAAACAGGGCATCGCCCACGCTGAAGTTAAGCAGGTTGCCGCCCCGAGGATCCGCAATTAGCAGCACGCTGCGATCGTCTAACCCCCAATATTCCTTCACGGCGCGACCGGGAGTGCGATCATATTGGGTCAGGACGCGGAGCTTCCAGCCGCTCTCATCTTCAAAATTTTGCAGCCGATCGTTGAGGCGTTCTTCCTCGGCACCACTGAGTGACTTCGCCAGATCAATGATGAGCGTGGGTTCTTTGGGCAAGAGTTCGGGATTGTCATAGGCAACAGCAGGGGCAGCGGCAAACGACCAGCAGGCCACACTCACCCAAATCGCGAGCAGCCACCGTAGAGGCTGTCCCTTCACCCAAGAACCCATCGAAATGCCCATATATTCCACGCGTAAATTAGTTGCCTGCTTGAGAGCCTGGCTCACACTGGCTCTCGTTTGTTACAGATATTTAACTTATTCTAAGGGATCCGTCTACAGATTCTCAGAAAATCCCTGTGAGAGCATTCAAGATATCTCGTTGTCTCCCGGCGTATCCATCACGATCTGGGGTTGATCCGGGAGTCGGGGCGCATCAGCCGATGGCATTGAGGATGGGGGAACGGGACTGATTTCAGACGAGGGGGCTGGCGGCGATGATGATGATGATGATGCGGGCGATGGCTCGACAGCCTGAGTGCCCTGATGTTGGAGCGTCGGATCGCTAGATTCAGGATTGGGTGACTTAGCAGGCGGTCGATCGCCGTTCATTGCCGGTTGAGTAAACGTTGTCCAAGCCGCACTGAGACCAGCGACCAGAGTGCGGGTGCCAATCTGCGCCCGTTTGGCCTGCACGCGCATTGTGCTGACCCTTTCATCCACATGCTGAGCCACTCGCCCAGCGCTTTGCACCCCTTCGTTGACATCGTCGGTGAGACTATTAATTTCAGCACTGGTTAGGCGAATGGCCTCTAGGGTCGGCGGCAAATCCTGGTTGAGCGTATCGCACAGCTTTTCGACACTGCGAGCGGCGCGGCTGAGTTCTCGAACGGCGGGCACTAGCACCACCAGCACTGCTGTCAAACTAATCGACACCAGCACGAACGAGAGCACTAACCAAAAAACGGGATCAATCACAACAGAGTTCTAGGGCGCGTCATCCATGAATTACCAAACCCCTGTGGCACCAGCATTACCGTGCCCGCTCCACAAAGTCTAGGGGCTGAAACGTTTGCGATACAGACTATTGAAGTGCTCACCGATGACAGCCCCTAAAACCATCTGGCATTAGTCTTCGTAACCGTTTGAGGGAGGCGCGTCGGGGCCAACCAAATCGGCATACTCACGTTGAGACGCTTCTTGCCCTGCGGCGATCGCCTCGCGCAGGCGCACCAGATTGGCTTCCCAGCGGCGCAACGATGTTTCTGACAGGCGATCGGGCTGCAACTGTAGAGACGTAGCCAGATCTTCGACCATCTCAGGCAGGGCATCGGCTGATTTGCGCAAAAACTGTCGGGTCTCTCGGCCCGGACGAGGAGCAACCAGTAGGCCCGTCACTGTGCCAATGGCCGTCCCGATGACGACACCACCTAAAAATGCTCCGGATTTATTGTCTGCCATGGGTTTGAACTCCTGTTAAGCCACTGCGATGGGGGTCGGTCTGAGCGCTGCGAGGCGGCCGCAAGAGGCCTCCCGTTGAGTCACTGATTCTACGGTCTTTTCTGCGATCGGCGAGGGCCTCGGGGCCAAAACCGTAAAATCATCAAGGCGATCGAAAAAATCCTTTGTAGCTGCTGTAACTGTCGCTGTAACTGGAAATATCGCTGACGGGTGGAGGCCGTTGCCCGTTGCCCTTGCAAAATTAAAGCCGGTGCGATTTGGGGATCGAGCAGCCGATGCACATGGCGTTCCCAAGCGGTGATGACGACGGAAGCTGACGTCAGCGTTCGTTTTAGCCGCCAGATGCGCCAGGCCAAACCAAACCCGAGCAGGGCGATCGCCACATTCAACCCAATCACCAGCTGAATCACTAATCAATCCTGATCCGTATGCTTCAAGTCTACCGCTTGCAGTTTACTCCGATCTCACTGTTTGAGACGTCTTTCTGGGCACCAATCTCTCAGCGGCAGAGACCGTTGGGGACTGCCGCGATCGCCCGAGGAGACGGCGGCGTCAGTTGCCATATCCTGGTCTTGGGCCTGGGGACAGGGGGGAAAGGAGCAGGCAAACTGGAATAGTGGCATTACTTCCGCGAAGAGTCATCAGCAGACTGAGATTTATCGAGCCTCCAAGCGAGGACGGGAGAACCTGCAGTAAAATTTTGGCGCGTTGACTTGATCCCTCAACGACATTAGTGAACGGCCCCGGCGGCAGCGATCGCGAGCTGGGTCTAACAGTCTCAAGCCGTCAGCTTGCTCTCTCTTGCCGCTCGCTGGTTCCAGACGCTTCAAGCCAGATCGCTGATACAGGGCTGGCGGCATAATTTACTTACTTCGCACGGTTAACCCACACAAAATGGCTCAGCAGGTGCTCTACGTCGATGCCGAAAAGGGACAAGACAATCGGGATGGGCGATCGCCTAATCAGCCCCTCAAAACCATTACCGCCGCGCTACGCCTGAGCCAGGGTGACACACAAGTGCAGCTGCAGGCCGGACTCTACACCGCCAACAGTGGTGAACAGTTCCCCTTAGTGATTCCGTCGGGATGTGAACTGGTCGGGCAAGCGGGGGGCGGACGGCCTACCACGATTATTCAGGGCAGTGGCCCGGTGCAGCATCCGGTGCTGGGCAGGCAGGTCGCCGCCAGCGTTTTGCAAGATGGGGCCAAACTCCAACAAGTGACTGTTATCAACACCCAGGCGCAGGGCATCGGCCTATTACTTGCCGAGGGGCGGCCCCAATTGTCTGGGGTGGTGGTGATGAAATGTCCGCAGTATGGCGCGGTGACCCTGGGCAAGGCGCTGCCGTTGGTTCAAGATTGCGTGTTTGAAAACTGCGGCACGGCGATCGCCTGGTTTACCCAGAGCAAGGGCCAGTTTGAGCGAGTCTTTTGTCAAAATAATCAGACTGCCCTGCGGATAGAAGATTCCGCCGCGCCGCTGATTCTCTCTTGCGGCCTAGAACGCAATGTAACCGGCGTTGCGATCGCGGATACTGCCAACCCGGTGCTGCGCAATAATCGCATTCGGCAAAATCAGACCGTGGGCCTGACGCTGACGGGGCAAGCCACTGCCGATTTTGGCCAGGCTGAAGACCTGGGCAATAACATCGTGCGCCTGAATGGCGCGATGGATATCCAAAACGGCAGCGGGCGATCGCTGGTCTCCTGCGGCAATGACGTATTGCCCCAGCGAATTCAGGGCCGCGTTGATCTCATCGCCAGTGCCCTGCCCGACGCCGCAGCGGTGCCCCCAGTCCTGTTTGAGCAGCCGACGAGCTGGGCCTCTAGCGAGCCGGTTGAGCCCGACGATGCTGATGCCACGGAGTCGCTGCCGATGCCCCGAGGTTCCGTCCAATTCAGCGATATGGCTCAGCACTGGGCTGGCCCTTTTGTCGATGCTCTGGCCCAGGCGGGAGCGGTGGCAGGCTTTACCGATGGCACCTTTCGGCCAGAGCGATCGGTCACCCGCGCCGAATTTGCCGCCTTTATCGTCGCCAGTTTCCCCAACTTACCCGAGCCAAATGCGCCCCAGCGCTTTACCGACGTCTCTCCCAATTTTTGGGCCTACACAGCGCTGTCCCAAGCCCAGCGGATGGGGTTTCTCAGTGGGTTTCCAGACGATACCCTGCGACCCAGTGAGCCGATCACGCGGATTCAAGCCATCGTAGCGGTGGCGAACGGCCTTCAACTCACGGGCGGGCGGGTCGATGATGTGGGCATTTATCGCGATCGGGCGCAGATTCCTAGCTATGCCGTCGATGCTCTCTCAACCGCGCCCCGCCAGCGACTCGTCGTTAACTATCCTGACCCGCTGCTGCTGCGACCGCTAGAGACGATGACTCGGGGTGAGGTGTCGGCGTTGATTTATCAGGGACGAGTCGCTGTTGGCGCATCACCCGCGATCGCCTCGCCTTACATCGTTCGACCCGATACGACGCAGCCGCTGTTTAGCGACCTGACGGCACACTGGGCCAGCGACTTTATTCAAGGATTAGCCGCGGTCAATCTGGTCAATGGCTTGCAAGACGGTCGATTTGCCCCCGACAATGCAATTACCCGAGCTGAGTTTGCCACCCTCGTTGTCGCCGCTTTTCAGCCGGTGCCAATCAAAGCGGCGATGCAGTTTAAAGACGTGCCGTCTGACTATTGGGCCGCCTCAGCTATTCAACAAGCCTATCGGGGTGAATTTATGGCAGGCTTTCCTGACCTCACCTTTGCCCCCGAACATCCCCTCTTGCGCGTGCAAACCTGGGTGGCCCTCGTCAACGGCCTCGATTGGGCCACCCTGCCGACCGATGAGCAAGTTCTCAGCCCCTTTACAGACGCTTTGACGCTGCCTCGCTACGGCTTACAACAAACCGCCGTGGCCGTCGTGCAGCATCTAATTGCCAACTATCCTGACCGCCAAGCGCTCCGCCCTAATCAGGTGACCACGAGAGCAGAGGCTTGTGTGGCGATTTACCAGGCCTTAGTTGCACTACAGCGGTTGCCCGCGATCGCCTCGGAATATGTTGTTTAGCCGTGGCAGCCAATGACTGTACTCGCCAAACAGCACACCTACTGAATCGGGCACACCCGACCGAGCTGAGGCGGTACCGTCGGAGTGGCTCAAACGATAGGCCTCTACCAATTCTCAATAATCGAACTCCCAATCCATCGTCGTAAAGCAGGGGAGTCCAGGGGGCGGAGGGCCAGACTTGTCATCTTCTTTCAGAGAGTCGAGCAATGTGTCGCCCTAATGATCGTAGGGTGCGTCACGCTCAGCGATAATGCACCAAAACCAATCCAGGCATTGCGTTGGGCTGTCGCCACAACACCCCCCACAGCATCGTTTAATGAGGACTGTCTACTGATCACAGCGAAAATAATCGCCGCTGCGGACTCATTTCCTGAATCAGAGTCCGCAGCGGCGAGAATATGGATCTAGTAGCACGGTGTATCTCGAGACTGGGGATTAGGCCAAGAAGTCGTTGACCAAACCATCCGCACCGCGCTCAATGCTCCAGGTTTCTCTCAAAATATCTCGAAAGGAATTGGTCTGATAGATCATGGCTTCTCGCAACTGCACAAGCAACGCCTGAGCATCCGCCTGAGATAGCTGCTGAACTTCTTGCTCGAACACTCGCAACTCAAACTGCTGCTCAAGGGAAAGATCCTGACGAATTTCCATAATGAGTTCCTTTGCTAAAGCAATGTCGTTACAAACATCAACTTAACATTCATTTACATTTACCAGCAAAGCCGGTTTGGTACGGTCTGGTACGGATCTAAACCTCTCCCCAGTCTGGGTTGAGGCGTCGCATCAGCGGACTGTAGGCCTTGAAATAGACCACCGAACCGACTTGTCGCAGCCAGGATTTGGCTGGGGTGTCGGCCCCCATGCAGCGCTGACAGACTGGGTTGTTGACCCGCAAACGATTGAAGTCTTGTCGCAAAGCCTGAGCGGGCGTGCCGGCGAGAATGGTTTTTAGTGGCGTTTGCGTGACGTTACCGAGGGGAATTTGCCCTTCAAAATCTTTGCAGCAAGGCACCACCGTACCGTCGTAAAGAATGCCTGCCTGCTGAGCCGCCCCATTGCAGTAGCCAAACTGGGCCGGTATCACCGTAGGGGCTTCGACATTGCCCCAGCTATCGAGCGGGAACGTTTCCAGGACTAACTTGGGATGCAGGGGAATCAGCTGCCAGCGGCCCGGACGATAGCGCTCAATCGCCTGTTCAATGCGGGGCCAATTTACTGCTTCATCGGTAATACCGTGCAGCAAGCGATTGGCCCAAGTGGTCAACTCAGCGGTCATGTGAGCCTTGCTATCGACCACGGCCATTGGTCGGTGGGGCACTAAGAAGGGATGGGGCGTCGTATCAAGAAATTTGACGTGTACTCGCGTCGGTGAGGTCGGCAATTTGAGGTTGGCTTGCACATACTGAGTGATGCCTTCAAAGTAAGCTTCAGGCCGCAGGGCGGGCGGTGCACCTCGGAGCTGAAAGGTTTCAGGGTCAGGCGTTTGTAGTGAAATGGTGACTTTGGGCACGCGCGATCGCACGAGCTGGTCAATCTGTTGGGGAAATAGCCGAAACGTACTGCCATTAGTCGTGAGGTGTAGGCAAATTGAGCGATCGACGGCACCTTGAATCGCCGCAAAAATATAGGGATAAATCAACGGCTCCCCCATCAGGTGAAAAGCGACAATGCGGGCCAAGTCGTTAGCCGCGATCGCGTCCAAGAGACTTTCTAACAGAGCGAAGTCCATGTGCCCGCGTCGTCGCTGCATGATGGCATCGGGGCAAAACTCACATTTAAAGTTGCAGACATTCGTAACCTCAATATGAATGCGGTCTAATTGGGGCATAGGGTGAGAATTCGCAAACGATGGGGGCAAAGTATGCTCAACCCTAGCAGGCAGCTCCCTAAACTTTCTGAGTGGGGCCTAAACTTTGGTAAGGTTGCTCACCCAGCAATCAATTTTCCTAGGACTCCACGGCAGAAGATAAGACGTCCATGCCAGTCGCTCTTCCCCCTTGCCCCCACGGCTCCCTAGCCATCGGCAATGGTTGGTGAAATCACCCCATAGTCTACTAGGCTGATGGGCTAATACGTGACCGGGCGGCTCCTTAAGCGGTGCTCATGCCATCGTGCTTTTAGCGGTCGGGAGCCGGGCTTTTGAGCTGTTGTCACTCAGTTTGAATCTTGCGACACTTTTAGCTCGAATGACAATTGTCGCGATCGCCCTGGGTACACAAACTCTGATGACATCAGGGTGGCAATGGCCGGATTACATGCCCTAGGGGCTGTAGACTCTGTTAGCGCGAAGGAAATCTAGGGATGAGTGCTCCACGAGCTCATATGGTGACGGATACGCCGACAAACCCCCTCCTATCACTTGAACGACAGTTGCGATGGTTGTTACCCGCTGATCTCTACGCCGCCGCCTGGATCGATCCTTCTCCTGCCACATTAATGAAGGTGTTTGAGCATCTGCGCACCGTGCAGCACGTCGTGATCGACTATGTGCCCCGAGATGTGTATGACACCCCCCCCACGCCGGGTCACCCCCGCTATAGCTGGCAAGAAGGCACACTACTGTTCACTGATTTAGCCGGATTTACCCCCCTCCTCGAAGCCTGTGCCTCGGAAGGGTTAGACGGCGCTGAGCTGTTGCTGCAGGTGCTCAACAGTTATTTTTCTGAAATGATTGAAATCGTCAGTAAGTCCAGCGGCAACCTGCTGGAATTTACCGGCGATGCCTTGCTCGTGCAGTTCACCACGGGCGATCCGCAGCGCGACATTACCCAAGCCATCAATACCGGGCTGCGCATGCAGCGCGCCATGCAGTCGTTTCAAAAAATTGCCACCTATCGCGGCGAACTCTCGCTAGGCATGCGGGTGGGCATTCACGCTGGGCAGTTTGTGACCGCCGACATTGGTACGCCCCAACGCATGGCGCACGTGCTGCTGGGTCGCGCCGTCACGGTAGCTAAGCAGGCAGAGGGCTGCGGCAGTATCCGGCATGTTTCACTGACCCCAGAAGTCCAGGAGAAATTGGGCGATCGCATTTCCCTCACCCCCACCGACAACGATCACTGGCTCGTCATCGACAACCTCAGTCACGAAGAGTTGGGAGAATACGAAATCACCGTGGCGCGGCGACGCAGCACCTACATGTTTTTCGACCGCAGCATTCCCGGCCTGCTGAAAGAAATCGATATGGCCATTCAGCGGGTTGAACCCCTGACCAGCTATATGCCCCGTTCCGTGCTGCAGTTGATTGTTGAAACGGCCTCAGAACGACGGATTCCGCCAGCCTTTCCCACCATTGCGGTGGCCTTTGTCAACCTCATTGGTCTACCCGAATCGGTAGACGATGCCCTGCCTGAAGAGACGGCGGCGTTGGTGCAGTGTTTTTCTGATGCGTTCTCACTGATTAATGGCGTCGTTGAGCTCAAGGGCGGCATTTTGCAAAAAGTCACCTACCATTCCATCGGCTCAGAGATTTTGATTCACTTTGGGGTGCTCAACCCTGACCCGAGTGATCCCCATCGAGCGGCAGCGGCCATGTGTCGCATTCGCGAATTGGTGCAGGCGATCGCGCCCCCCACGGTACAAGGCCGACCGATTCAGCTGACCTGCCGGATTGGGCTGACCTACGGGCCAGTGTTTGCGGCGGAGATTGGTGAGCGTCGTGGCCGCCGGGAATTCAACATTCTGGGCGATACGGTCAACACCGCTTCTCGCATCATGAGTCGAGCCGGTGAAAACGAGATTTGGATCAATAAGTCCATGTACGACAACATTAATTCCACCTTTCAAACAGAGGCTTTGGGCGACTTTAGCCTGAAAGGAAAGGCTCGCCCCCAGCCCATCTTTGCATTAGCCGGGCCAAATGCTTAGCCGCGGGGTCGCCACGGGGGATAATCGAAGAGTTATTTCTATGCTTGAGCACCCATGTCCTTATCTGAGAGTGCGGTTCCTTTAGACGCTATTCGCTATGACGAGCAAGGGCTCGTACCCGCCATCGTGCAGGATTACTTGGACGGCACGGTGCTGATGATGGCCTGGATGAGCGCGGCCTCTCTGCAAAAAACGTTGGCCACCGGCGAGACCTGGTGTTGGAGTCGCTCACGGCAGGAACTATGGCATAAAGGGGCGAGTTCTGGCCATCTGCAGAAAGTTCACACCATTCGCTATGACTGCGACAGTGATGCCCTATTAGTCACAGTTGAGCAAATAGGCGACATTGCCTGTCATACGGGTGAGCGCAGCTGCTTTCATCAGATTGCGGGTCACATTGAGACGCCCCCGGCCGATACCCTCTCCCAAGTCTTCGGCGTGATTCGAGAGCGCCAGCAGCATCCGCGGGAAGGGTCTTACACCAACAAACTATTAGCAGGAGGTGACAACAGCATTCTTAAAAAAATTGGTGAGGAGGGCGCTGAAGTGGTCATGGCTTGTAAAGATGACGATGCGGAGGCGATCGCCGGTGAAGCAGCTGACCTGTTCTACCATACCCTGGTCGCTCTAGCGCACCATAACGTCGACATCAAAGCTGTTTATCGCAAGCTGCAAGAGCGGCGACGATGAGAGAATATCAACACTTTGATAGCGATTCAGCAAGATGGGGATACACTAAAGCCATCCTGGATTAAAACTTCGATAGGCAGGCTCCCCTGCTAACGCCGGTTTTCTAGTCATGAGCTGCGAAACCCCTCCCCCTAGAAAGGATTACTGCGTATCAGCATCCTCTATTTATTCCCGTCACTGTTTAAGAATGTTTAGAGTTGCGATACGCACAGTTGCATCTGTCGTAGTGACATGAACCCATGGCCAGGATAATCGCCCTACAACCTTGTCGGCATAGTGTTGGCTGCTCACATTTGATTGCTAACTTAGCCGTCATTTTTATGCACCATGGTTATCGAGTCGGCCTATTAGATGCCGACCAAAAAGCGGGGGGTATTCGCACACTGTTTGGCGTAGATGCCACCCCTAAAAGCGACGCGGAAGCCTACTGGTGGCTAAGCCCACACACCCAAACGACTAAACTGCTCAGAGCGGATGCTCGTCGGTATGATGCCATCTATAACCGTGACTCTGCGGGCATTTATATCTCGTCTTTAGGCTGTCATTTCGCCAACCACAGCGATCAGCTGAAAATGTTGCAGCAGCACTATGGCAAAGATAAACCGTTTGAGGTTTTGCAGCAGTTAAGCCAAGATTTGGCCCTTGATTTACTGCTAATCGACAATCAACCGGAGATGAGTGACGACAACTTAACTGGGTTGTCTTTTGCTGATATTTCGTTACTGTTGCTGCAATTAGACACTCACGATTTGCAACGCGCCGCCGTGCTTTTAGAGGTAATCGAACAGTTGGCGATCACCAAAACTTGGCTCGTGCCCACCCTGGTGCTGCCCACGATCGAAACGAGCGTCGTCAGGCATATGTTAGAGAACACCTACCAATATCCGGTGGCAGGCATCCTCTATCACAGCGAAGAAATGATCGGCCTAGCCAGTCGCGGTATCTTTTGTCTACACCATCCCAATCACGCCCTGACGCAAACCATGATTGCGATCGCCCTACAGCTGGAACAAGCTTGCCAGGCACTCTCTTATCCATCCACACATTCATAACTGCTCACAGGCTGCTGTGTGAGTCAGCCTACGAGTACGAATCATTGGTTGAAGTTGCTGGCAGCAATTCTGGAGCCGCCCAATGGGCAGCGATCAAAGACCTACGCGGCCTCAGCCACAGAGTTGAGCCCCACAATATCCTCATAGGCGGCAGTCACCGTGCACACCGTCCAAGGAATCGTTACCAGCAGCCCCAGCCCCACCAATAAGGCACCCACAATATTCACCAGACCTAACACCAGCACAAAGCCGAAAAAAGCAAACCACTTTTTCCCTACGAGCTTGCGGCTAGTTTCCATCGCGGGCCAAAAATCAAGACTTTTATCTAACAGGAGTGGCACACTCAACACATAAGAAACCGCTAAGTAGATGCCGGGTAACACGAGCAGGAAAAATCCGATAACGATAAAGACTGTGCTCACGATAGATAGCAACAGAATAGGCACCACTCGGCTAAAACCTTGGAAGAAATCACCGAAGGTCGTTGGGCGATTGCGGGCAATTTGCAACGCCACAATGTAGAAACCGGCACTTAAGAGCGGCGACAAAATATTAACGACGACGTTGCCTCCGACCTGCCCTGCCTCGGGGTCTCCGCTGCCCAGCGGATAGGGCAAAATCGCTGACAAGACGATCGCAATGACGATGGTGAGAAGCGTGAAGCCCACAAAAGGCAATGCATTAGCCTTAAACAGTTCCCACCCACGACCGAAATACTGACTCATGTTGAAGTCATAATCAGGATCTTTGATCTCAAATGTACTCATTTCTCTCCTTACCCAATTTACTGAACTCCCTAGACTAACCCTATCGGGGGAAGGTCAAAGCGACGATAAGCTTTAAAGAAGTCTTGAGAAAGAGCAGCTATTTCACCGTTTTTGTTGCTTTTCTTTGCAGTGAATGACGAGATTTCAGAGTACTCACGCCTTTGACCAAATCCACATTTTTCTTTCGTGGAAAGAAGATTTAGTGATCGTTATCAGAGGTGGTGGCACAAACATAAAAATCCCCCTCCAGCCAACACCAAAGGGGAATTTCGATCTCAAATAAACTTTACCAACAGGGTGGAGGGATTACTCGACGGTAATGGTTCCGACCATACCAGCACCCCGGTGCGGAGCACAGTAGTAAGTGTAATCACCACTGGGCATATCAGCGCTAAACGTGGTGGCATAGTTTTCGCCAGGGGCAAAGGTTAGCTGACTGTGAGAAATTTTGTCTGCCAAATCCTTGTCTGCGCCTGGAATTTGATTTGCATCAAAGATAACGTTGTGAGGAGCCATCTTGTTATTGACCCAAGTGACCGTATCACCAGCACTGACGGTGAGCTTGGCGGGTTCAAACACCAGCAAACCAGAATCAGAACCCATCTTTACTTCGTAGTCTGCGGCTAGCGCGGGCGACGCAAATACCGCGAAGGTAGCTACCACGAGTACGAGGGAGAAGCAAGCCAAACCCAAGCGACTCAAAGAGCGTGCAATCTGTTTCATAGGAACCTCTAAACAGCTAATTCATGTCGACTGCTGATAAAAGTTTACCGCGAAGCGTTACAGACTACATCTCCTGGAAGCAGGAGATTTGTGAAAGAACATTACCGCCTTTTAAGAGCTGTCATCATGGCGAGCACAGAACTCGCCAGCCCCCAGGGATGGGCGCGGTGGCTTAACCAAAAGGCTGTTAGTCGCTGATTAAGGAAGCGCTTTAGGGCATAACGCCCGTCACTCACTTACCCCCTCGTTAAGCGACCGAGAATAGATTGGGAAATACGACTCAGGGTATGGCTGAAATGAGGGAAGAACGGATTTAAGCCACCCTCATTTCGCCAGGGCTTTCAAAAACTGATTCCTGGGATAAATCAGCAATGCTCGGCTCAGATTTATGCTGGATGTGCCCAGCTTTAAGGTTTGAGACGGTGCGGTTATGACTTCCACCCTACTGTGGCGCTATGGACCGGTCTTAGTGCTTCTGGTTGGACTGAGGCTGATTTTTTGGATGGGAGCATTCCCCAATCCCGATGAAGCCTATTACTGGCTGTGGGGCCAGCATTGGGACTGGTCATATTTTGACCATCCGCCCTGGCATGCCTGGGTGCAGGGGATTTTTGCGGCGGGGCTGGGTCGATCTCATTTCATCCTCCGCTTGCCAACTCTGATCACGACAGGGCTCTTGATTTGGCTGTATGGGGTTATTTGCCACCAACTCTATGGCAAGCAAGCCGCTAATGCGCTGGGGCTCACGGTGTTGTTGATGCTCACTTCACCGCTGTTTTTCCTATTCACGGCGATGGCCTGGCACGACCACTGGCTGGTGTGGTTCGGGACTGCTGCCAGCTACTGCCTGATTCGGTTTCTCAGCAGCGATCGCCTTGACGCGTATCCCTGGCTCTATGGAGCCGGGGGACTGATCGGCCTAGCGGGACTCTGCAAATACGTGGCGCTGTTTTTGGGCATCGGCTTTTTGGTGGCGATCGCGACCCAGCGGCGCTGGCGATCGCTCTTTTGGCAGGGGCATTTGTATGGGGCGATCGGGCTCGCCTTCCTCATGCTGGCTCCCGTATTTTGGTGGAACTGGCAGCACGACTTTTATTCGTTTCGGTTTTATCTCGGGCGCAGTGTCCAAACCGAGGCCGCCGCCATCCACTGGTTCGGGCCCATCGGCTTTTTACTGCTCAGTGCCCTGATTTTAGGGCCAATGCATGTCTGGCTCACGGCGAAAGCGACCCAGCGCGGGTTCACAACTCGCTTTGGGGCAACCTATCAGCGCGTTGCCTTCGTGATTTTCGGCACCTCGACGCTGGTGTTGGCACTGCTCTCTGTCAAAGCCCCTGTGCTCTACTACTGGAATATTCTGGTCTATCCGCTGCTGTTCCCCCTGATGGCCGGGGCCTTTCTCAGCCCTGCTCGTTTTCATGAACTGCGCGATCGCCGTTTGCTCAATGGCACGCTCACCCTGGGCACCGTGGCAGCCGCCTTGTTAGTAATTCACTACACGGTTTTGCCGCTCTCAGCGCTCGTCTCCCCCACGGGCGACGACGACACTCGGATGCTTTATGGCTGGCAGTCCGTAGCGGAGTGGGTCAAACGGGAGGCTGCCGTCTTTGCCGAAAAGCCTCTGTTGCTCACAACCGACTATCGCTCCGCCTCAGCGCTGGCCTATGTCTGGGGAGAGCCATCGGTCATCGCCTTATCGGGGCGCATTGACCAGTTCGACTTTTGGTATGACCCAGCTGCCCTCGCCGGTCGCGATGCTATTTTGCTGGGCGATCGCTGGCACCCCATTTGTCCCACTCATCTCGCCATGTTTGAGCGCACTGACGCACCCACAACTCTAGAGGTGAATCGCCTAGGCATCGAGATCAAAACCTATACAGCGGTGCGCGGCTATGGGTTTCGCGCCGCAGGCGTGACCGCTGATCCCTTCAGCCCCGACTATCCGCTGGCATTTACCTCTGATGGCGAAACCTGCGCTGCCACCAGCCGCGCGATCGCGGCCCCGTCCTAAAGGCCCAGAGACAAGTACCCCAGGTTGCTTTCAGGGAAAATCCATGACCGCTCAGCGCCTGCTACGCAGGCGATATTGATGCTCCAAAATCATCCTCAAACATCGTTGAAATGATCTGCCAACATGGCTTCTGCTTTATCGGGCGTTAACGGCTTAGAGAACCAATAGCCTTGCCCAAAAACACAGCCCTGCTCCAGCAAAAATTGAGCTTGGTGAGCCGTCTCAATGCCTTCAGCCACCACCTCCATATTCAGATTTTTACCTAGGGCCAAAATCGTTTTAATGATCTCTTGGTTGTTGGAGCTATTGTCTAAATGGGAAACAAAGGATTTGTCAATCTTCAACACGTCATTGGGAAACCGCAACAAATAGCTCAAAGACGAATATCCTGTGCCAAAGTCATCCATCGCAACTTGAATGCTTTTTGATTTGAGCTGCCGGAGCGTTGCCAACGATGTGGTCTCATTTTCCATCAGCGCACTCTCGGTAATCTCAACCCGCAGGTGACGGCAATCAATACCCGTGCTGTGTAGGATTTTCTCAATCTGAGCGGTCAGATCAGTTTGCACGAACTGTTTAGCTGATAGGTTGACGCTGATATTCCAGGTCTGCATTGCGTCTGGCCAACGCTGCAGCCATTGACGCCATTGCTGACAGGCGGCCTGAATAACCCACTGCCCGATCGGAATAATCAGCCCCGTACGTTCAGCCACGGGAATAAACGCATCCGGAGCCTGGAGCCCTTTAATGGGATCATGCCACCGAATTAGCGCTTCAAAGCCACACATTTGGTGACTCGGCAAGTGCACGATGGGCTGATAAACCAAATAAAACTCGCTATGGTCAAAAGCCCGTCGCAAATCGTTCTCCAGATGCAGGCGTTGCTTCACCTCCGTATGCATCGCCCCGTCAAACACCTGATAGCTATTGCGTCCTTTGCCCTTGGCCTGATACATCGCGGTGTCAGCATCGCGCAAAAACTGAGCAGCGTCGTTGTAAGTGGGGGCGTCAATCACAATGCCAATGCAAGAGCTAATAAAAATTGCTTGGGATTCTAAAACAATGGATTGCTTGAAAACGGTCTGAATATTCTCGACTACGGCCAAAATATCTTCAATCTGCTCGATATCTTCCAGCAAAATGGCAAACTCATCACCACTGGTACGAGCCAAGGTGTCTCCGACCCGTAAACATTGACCTAAGCGGGCCGCAACCACCTGCAGCAAAAAGTCTCCGGCATCATGCCCCAGACTGTCATTCACAATGCGGAAATCATCCAAATCTAAAAACAAGACAGCAAAATCACCGAGTAAATTGTCGCTGTCGCCATCCTGATTGCGGCGGGCAATTTGCCGCGCATGGTTAAGTCGATCCAAAAAGAGTGCCCGATTAGGCAACCCAGTCAAGTCATCGTGAAAGGCATCGTGGCGGAGTTGCTCTTCCACGCGACGGCGCTGCTCGATTTCGCCCTGAGCTTGGGCATAGAGGTTAGATTGGTAAATGGCGATCGCACATTGCTCGGCCACCGTTTGCACCAGCGAAACCTCAATATCCCGCCAGTGACGGTAGCTCGTGTCTTGATGGAAGACCAAGGCTCCGAAAAATTCTTTCTGATAATTCAGCGGCGTTAGCAATACCGATTGCAGCTGGTGTTTCACCAACAGCTCAGCCACGGTAGCCGGCATGTCAGCGTCTGACTGATGCAGCACAATCGACTGACCCGCCTTGAGGGCCGCTTCGTAATGCCGGCAGAGCTGACAAAATTTGAGGCGAAAACTCTCCGCCTCAGCATCCACTGAACTCGCATACTGCACCCGCATGGCTTGATGGGCCATGGGCTGCACAAATAAACAACGACTCACTTCCAGGGCGTCCTGTAACTGATCGACGGTGGTCTGCAAGACCTCTTCTAAGATCAACGTTTCGCGAATCGCCTGGACGATCCGGTTAATGATTGACTCACGCCAAGCCTGCTGCTCGACTTGAGCGATCGCGGCTTGTTGCTGACGTTTGAGTTCGGCTTCGTCTAAAGCGCGTCGCAAAACTGTCGGCAGACGATACAGCCGATCTTTTAAGACATAGTCAGTCATGCCCGTTTTGATGCAGTCAACCGCCGCTTCTTCTCCCAAACTGCCAGTAACTAAAATGAAGGGAGTCAGGGGGCGATACTCACTCACTAGACGAAAAACGTCCGGAGCCTGGAGCCCTGGCAAGCGATAGTCGGCTAGCACCGCATCAAACGATTCGGCGCTCAGGAGTTGCCGACACGGTTCTAACGCATCGGCAACTTGAATTTCGTAGTCGACATCCCCCGCATCCAATGACAGCGCAATCAACTCGACATCTTCGGCAACATCTTCAACGACAAGCAGCCGTAACCGAGATGAAACTGGGGTAGTAACCCCTTCATCAGGAATATCGGTAACGACTCTCGGAGCCGAGAAGAAACAATTCGCCATAAGTGCAGAGGTCCCTAACCTGCCTTCATAATTCCCGTTAGAGGTTTGAAACGAGAGGAGGGTGGTTAATCGTCATCCAGTAGCCTCCGATACACTTCGCAAATTCCTGGAAGCGCTGGAAATCGAGAGGTTTTACCACATAGCTGTTGACGCCTAGATTGTAGCAAGCTGTCAAATCGCTATCCTCAGATGATGACGACATGATTACAACGGGCAGATGTTGAGTTCTACCATTTTGGCGAATGGCTCGCAGAACTTCAATCCCCGTGCGTTTAGGCAGCTTGAGATCCATCAGGACAAAGCGTGGCAGCGCTGCCACCGGCGGCTGTTCTGCCGTACCGATCAGATATTGGATCGCTTGGGCTCCATCGGTTAAGACATCTAAGGTGCGAATGACGGTGAGATCGCCGATCGCCAGCTGCACCAGCTCAATATCGTTAGGATCGTCATCGACAAGCAACATTTTGCGAGAATCAATAGTCATTGTTAAATCTACAGGGACGATTTGGTCAGGAAACGTCCTCAGAGTAGACCGCCTGTAGACAACTACAGCGGTCACCCTAGGCTGATGGTCAACACCACATCCAATTAAAATAAAATCGGCGCAGTGCTCGTAGCTTTTTATACATTGCAAAATCCGAGGATTCCGCATTTTTAGGCCCGCTCTGTCACCGGGCGTAGTAGCAACGATTGGCGAATCAGCCTCAGAAAGTCTACTCAGAGGGAACACAAACCCAATGTCCCCACATCCACTAGTCACTGTCCAACAATCTGACACTTACGCAAAAAGCTTCATACACGGACGGCATGGTCTTTATAAAAGTGCTTTTCAATACATCAAGTCTCGACAGCGCTATAACTAGCACTGTCCACTTTGCTGAGGACACCTAGGATCGCTCTAATCCTTAGCGTCCAGGCAAAGTGGTTCGCAGTCTCGACCGCACCGGACTGGCGACTGTGATACTTCAATCATTGATGAATGGTTGCTGCGAATGCTTTACCAGTTCTCAAATGATCGGACTCCCAAGGCAATATTGGAAACGCAGGAGAGCCAAGGAGCTGGGGAGCCAGATCTGTAGCCTTGTTTTAGAGAATCGGTATTAGCCATAGCGAGAACAATCTTGCTGCCGTATCTCCTGTTGCTCAGCGTCAGGAAGCCCCGGGATCGGGGGCAGATTTGTCGTCCTGTTTCCAAGAATCGAGATCAAACGGCAAGCCGTCCAGCCTTCACGGTTAGCACCTGAGACGTATTCAGCCACTCAGCGTCAAATACGCCTAAATGTGTAGTGGTAATCAGCGTTTGAAAGCGATCGCCAATGGCCTCTAAAAGCTGGTTTTGGCGGTTTAAATCGAGCTCGGCTAGCACGTCATCCAGCAACAGCAGTGGCGGCTCACCGACGACCGACTCGATCAGTTCTAGCTCAGCTAGCTTCAGGGCTAAAACCAGGGTGCGCTGCTGGCCCTGCGAGCCATACTGGCGCGCTGGCGTCGAGTTGATGGTGAAGTCAATATCATCGCGGTGGGGGCCGACCAGGGAAGTGAGTTGATGCCGTTCGGCGATCGCCCGCTGCTGAATTCTGTCTAAAAAAGCCGCCTGAATCACACTCGGATCGTCTGCGACTAAGGGCACATTGGGCGCATAGCTGAGGATGAGCTGCTCAGTGGCTCCACTAATCGCACTGTGCCAACTTTGGGCGATGGGTACGAGGCGGGCCAGGCCGCGCGATCGCCGTCGAATCACCCGCGTGCCCAGGGCCGCCAGTTGAGCATCCCAAAGGGCCAGTTGAGCGGGGTCGGGGGTACCCGCCTCGCGTTTGAGCAAGGCATTGCGCTGCTTTAACGCCTGCTGATACTGGCTCAAAATGTAGGCGTAAATCGGTTCTAGCTGCATCAATAGCGTATCGAGCCAGGTGCGCCGTTCGCCTGGCCCGCCGCGCACTAGGTCTAAATCCAGGCTCGAAAATTGCACTGCATTGAGCGCCCCTAAAAAATCCATCTGTCGTCGCAGCTTTTCACCACTCCGCATGGCTGTGCGCCGCCCCTTATCCCGCAGCACGAGCGCTAAATCGGCATATCCAACATCACGGCTGACTGCCGCCACGATTTGCGCACTGCTATGGCCATCTTGAATCAGGTCGCGATCGCGGCTGGTACGGTGGGATTTCAAGGTTGCCAGCAGCTCCACAGATTCCAGCAGGTTCGATTTACCCTGAGCATTTTCACCCAGCAAAATCGTTTTGGGCGCTGTGAACTCAACCCGCTGCGTTTCGTAATTGCGAAAATGCCGCAGTTCTAGCGTTTTGAGGAACATGAACGCCGCCAGTTACCATCCATCCTTTCGATACAGGGTAAGGCACTGAGTTCGGTTTCTCACATCTAGCCGCTTTAAGGACGACCTGCCAACTCTAAAAAAGCGGCTTTTTCAATCAGCAACTGGGCGGCGGCGGTGGCACTGTGCCCCGTCACGTCAATTTGCGGAATCACCTGCTCGCGCCGGTCAAGATCGTAGCGATAGGCGCGATCGTAGTAATCCAGCATGATTTTGCAGACTTCGCGGGGGGCTTCCTGTTGAATCAAGGCGATCGCCTGCTGGGTGCGCTGTCCTCCCAGGCGTTTGCGAATGCGCTCGGTGGCAGCAATCAGTTCGGCGCGATCGGTTTGACCATACACCTCCACCAAAATATCCAAGCGTTCGGACTCCGGACGCACGATCTCCAGCGTGGGGGCCGCTTCCATCTGCTGGAACAACTCAGGGGGCACGCAGCAAGTACCGACACGGCGACTTTCTGCCTCAATCCACAAAGGGCGAGCGGGGTCAAGAGCTGCGAGGCGATCGCCGAGCAAATTTTCAAACTGCTCGGTGCTGGGCTGCGGGGGCAGATCGAGATTGCCAAAGCTGCTGCCCCGGTGATTAGCGCATCCCTCTAAATCCAACACCTGCTCTCCTAAAGCGGCGAGCGCATGCAAAATCTGGGTTTTGCCAGTACCAGTCATGCCGCCCAGAACGATAATCTGGCGCGGCGTGGTGAAAGGCTGTCGCACCCAGTGCCGAAAGGCCTTATACCCCCCAACCAGGGTCGTCACCTGAAAGCCTGCCATCTGTAGGCCCCAGGCCACTCCGCCGCTGCGCATGCCGCCTCGCCAACAGTGCATGCGCACCATTTTATCGGGGGCGAGCTCCCGGGCCTGTCGCACCATTGCACCCAACTTTGGCCCCAGCAGATCAAACCCCAGTTCAACGGCGGCATCCTTACCCTGGCGTTTGTAGCAGGTGCCCACCTGAGTCCGTTCCTCATCGGTAAACAGGGGATAGCTGATTGCTCCCGGCATTCGCCCTTGCGCATATTCGCCGGGACTGCGCACATCTAACAGCGGCCCTGGCGCTGCCAAAAAGTCATCAATTTCGAGCCGTATTACCATGACTTGATTGTAATGGGCAGTTCCGCCGGGCCAGCCATTTCTACCCAACCGATGCCAGTGGCAGTGTTGTAGCCTAACTGCCGCAAGCGGTTCACGCAGTCAGCGGCGCGATCGCCAGGCACACTGGCCAGCAGCCCCCCCGCTGTTTGTGGATCAAACAAGATGGGATAGTCGGGTCGCCCCGCATAGGTGGCCGCATTCTGTAGCGATCGCGCCGCCTGCAGATTTTGCGGCTGCAGAGAACTGACAATGCCCTGCTGTAGCGTCTCCCGCGCCCCCGAGAGGATTGGCAAGTCCTCCAAGGTCAAGGCGACGGAGACTTGGGACGCCGTCACCATTTCCAGCAGATGGCCGAGTAGACCAAACCCGGTAACGTCGGTACAGGCGGTGACATGGTGCTGCTGTAGACAACGCAGAGCCGCCTCACTGGACTGAATCATGTGGGCGATCGCGGCTTCAATCCAGCGTCCTTTCGCCTGGTGCCGCATATCAGCAGCGAACAAGGTGCCGGTGCCCAACGGCTGAGTCAAAATCAGCGCATCGCCAACCTGCATCCCCTGCTTGCGCAGCACCGCATCGGGATCGACCCAACCGTTGCAGGCAAGCCCTAAGGCCAGCTGATCTCCACTGGTTGTGTGGCCGCCCACAAGCGCCACCTGGGCAGGGAACAGGCCTTTTTGCAGACCCGAGAGTAGCTGAAACAGCGTTTCGGACTGTTTATCGGCGCTCGCATGGGGTAACGTGGCGATCGCCAACACCGACTGCGGCGTGGCTCCCATGGCGTAAAGGTCATTGAGGCAGTGCTTCACCACAATCTGCGCAAACACAAAGGGATCGTTGACCAGGGCTGTAAAAAAATCGACGCTATGCACCAGCAATTTGCCCGGCGGCAGTTGGACGATAGCCGCATCGTCCGGTGCCGTCAGGCCAATGAGCACATCTTTTGCCGGGGGATCGGACAGCGCTGGCCCTGACTGTTGCAGCCTTCGCAGCGTCTCGTGCAGCACCTCACTGCCGACTTTGGAGCCGCAGCCCGCACAATACATCGGATTCGAGTCTGGAGCGATCGCGCCTGTCCCTAGGGCGGCGGCGGTGGCTGATGGCATGGCCGGAAAATCGGTGAACAGCCCCATAAACTTGCGATCGATGCGATCCTTCCAAACACGCATCAGTCGCGATTCCAGGGTGAACGGCCCGCGCGAGGCGATCGCGCGACCGTCGCCCAGGTCAATAATGTTGAGGTACTGCTTTTGCGGATGAAAGGGCTGGAGGGGCTGTCCCATCAAGTAAGCCTGCAGGTTGTGGAACAGCGGTTTGCCCTGGCGCACCGCAAACACCCCGGCCTTCGGTCGAGGATGATTTTTCATCGTGGCCACATCTCCCACGGCAAAAATCGCCGGATGGGAACAGCTCTGAAGCGTGTCTTCTACCAGGACAAAACCCGACTCATCAGTGACCAAGCCCGATGCTTGTACCCAATCTGGAGCCGCCGCATTGGTGACCCAAAAGACGCGATCGCAGTCAACCGCTAACCCTGACTCACAGCGCACCTGCCGCTGTCCATCCGGTAGCGCTTCAATGGCGCATACCGATTCTGAGAGATGCAGCTGCACCCCGCGCTCAACAATGTGCTGGTGCAATCGCCGCCGAGTCCGGCGATTGCGACCATTCGCCACCTCCTCTCCCCGGTGAAAGAGATGCATCAACAGGTCTTGACGCGATCGCCCCGACGCTTTTAAAACCTGCCACAGGCGGCGCTGCATGTTGAGCGTCAGTTCGACCCCACCCACTCCGCCCCCTACCACAGCGTCAGAGACGGGCCCGGATGAGCGACGCACCTGCGCCAGCAAAGCCTCCCAGGCTGCCAGTAAATCGGGCACGGGCTTGGCCGGAATCGCATAGGCCGCAGCCCCCGGTACGTCTAGCGTCGCCGGGGTGCTACCTGTATCGATCGACAGCACATCAAAGGCCACGGGAGGATGGTGGGCACAAATCACCTGCTGATTCACCAGATCGATACCGATGGCTCGATCCATCAAGAGTTGACACTGAGCAAATTGACTCAGCGGTCGCAGGTCGATGTGCGACTCATCAAAGTCATAGAGCCCCGAAATGTGGCAGGGCAGCATCCCAGAATAGGGAGTATCGGTCAGATTCGTAATCAGCGTCAGCCGCACTCCTGGCAACGGCTGCATGCCAAATTTTCGCAGCGCGATCGCATGGGTATGCCCACCGCCCAAAAACACTAAATCCTTCACAATCGGTTGCGCCACCGGCATCCTTCACATCGAAACAGAGAACCCTTTCAGGATATCGACTTTAGCTGAGTGCTCAGTGAATGCCGCCTGGGTAGCAGCTGTAGAAATCGGCTCAAATTCGGAGCCCCAAGCAACCGTCGCAACCCGATAGATAGATCGGGGATTGTCCAGCAGCAAACCGGCTATCGCCGTCGTAGTGAACGGAAATCCGCCATACGCGGATTGAGTCACTGATTCACAGGTTTGAACACCCGCGAGATTGGCGATCACGCCCTCACCCACAGTGATCACCCTGCTCATCGCCTGCTCCTGTGGTCTCCAGCATTCCGTGAGATATCGATAACAGCCAGTGGCACTACCACATCAGATTAATTTAGAATTAACTCAAAATTAACAAAAGCCTCTAGTATGGTTAACACGTCTTTTTGGGAGTGAACCGCACTCTAGCTTAGTCACTTTTGGGGTAGCCAGAATCAATGCTCAGAACAAGTCATCAAATGCTGTGGAATCGTTGCTCATCCACAAGATTTGATGAGTAGAAACATTAGGCAAATTGCTCAATCACCGTCTCGAATTCTCTCTTTGATCCACTCTTAGATAAATTCGATTCCTTTTGATAAATCAACTTTTCATCTGACGTCGTCAAAACTAAATGAGCGTAAAATCACTATTCTCTTGGGTGCTTTTTGGGAATGCGTTAGCCGTTATGTTGGCTCTAGTCATCTATCACCACGGTGGCAGAGATCATTTTGGCGAAAGAGGGTTCATCACATTCTTGTCCACCTTTCAGCTACTGGCGATCGCCTGGCTATCGGACAAAACAGCCCAAATTCGAAGGACAACCTCAAAACCAGCCGAAAATCAGAGTGCTTTGCTGTGGCGCATTATCGCTTGGGGATTTATCTTCCTGGCGGCTGATGAGTTTCTCGCACTGCATGAAGTAACGGATCACTTTATCCACGACATTTTCAATATCCAGGAAACCAGCTTGACGGATAGTATCGATGATTTCATCGTGCTGCTTTACGGCATTTTTGGTGCTTGGATACTATGGATTAATCGTCTTGAGCTGAAACCTCATAAGCAAGCGATCGCCTTTTTTAAGCGGGCATTTGTGCTTCTGTTTTTAATGATTGGGCTAGATTTTTTTGCCAATGGCCAAAAATTGCTTGAGCTATTTCTTGATCCTGCGACCGCCAATACTGTGCAATTTCACCTTTACCATTTAGAAGACTCTCTCAAAGTCTTTATCGAAGCCCTGCTGATTGTGGCTTTTTATTCCATTTTTAGAACCGTTGAGGATCAACAAAAAAAGCTGAGACACTCCCAGAGAGCATCCCAGCAAGAACAAGCGTTCATTCATCGCTAAGCAGTTGACTTAGGCATCATCTAACGCTGCGATACCCGGTAGGGTTTTGCCCTCCAGTAGCTCTAGGCTGGCCCCGCCACCGGTAGAAATGTGGCTCATTTGCTCAGCCACCCCCACTTTTTCCACTGCGGCCACAGAGTCACCGCCCCCAATGATGGTCATCACACCTTGGGGGGTCAGTTCTGCCAGGGTGTGGGCGATCGCCTCGGTGCCCGCTGCAAATTTATCAAACTCAAATACCCCCATCGGGCCATTCCAGATGGCCGATTTGCATTGTTTCAGCGCCGCTTGAAACACCTTGATCGAATCAGGCCCAATGTCTAACCCCATCCAGCCATCGGGGATCGCTTCAACGCTAACGGTTTGAGCATTGGCATCGGGAGCAAAGTTGTCAGCCACCACCACATCGGTCGGCAATAGTAGCTCTACGCCCTTTTCTTTCGCTTTTGCTTCTAAAGATTTGGCCAGTTCAAGTTTGTCTTCTTCGACCAAAGACTTGCCGACCCCGAGACCGCGAGCCTTGTAAAAGGTGAACACCATGCCCCCGCCAATCAGGAGCTTGTCGACCTTATCGAGCAGGGTTTCAATGACGCCAATTTTGCTGGACACCTTGGAACCACCGATGATCGCCGCCAGGGGACGCTGCGGATTTTCGATCGCTGCTTGCAAATATTGCAGCTCTTTATCGATCAAATAGCCCCCGACTGAGGGGCTCAGATACTCGGTTACCCCCGCCGTTGAAGCATGGGCCCGGTGAGCGGTACCAAATGCGTCATTCACATAGAGATCGGCATTAGCCGCCAATTGCTTAGCAAATTCTGGATCGTTGCCCTCTTCGCCCGCATAAAATCGCACGTTTTCTAAGAGAGCGACCTGGCCGTTTTGCAAACCATTCACCGCCGCTGCGACACCTTCGCCAACACAGTCATCACACTTCACGACCGCTTGGCCCAACAATTCTGACAGCCGCTCCGCTACTGGGGTCAATCGCATTTCCTCAACAACTTTGCCTTTGGGCCGCCCAAAATGACTGCATAAAACAACCTTGGCGCCTTTGCCCGTTAGCGCTGTGATGGTAGGCAGTGCCGCCCGAATCCGGGTGTCATCGGTGATCTGGCCCTGATCATCTAAAGGGACGTTAAAATCTGCCCGCACTAGCACTCGCTTGCCCGACACGTCGGCTTCGGTTAACGTTGCCACTGTCTTCTTTGCCACAGGTTCAAACCTCCTAAAACTGCATTTATTACGTTTATGCATGGCTTTGGCAAAGAGACGACCAACCTTGATCTACTCTAAGATTGAGGCCACAAGCTACTGGCGCAAAGCAATCTGCATTTCTGTTGCCAGTGCTACCAGCCATGCCCGAGAATCATTCTACCGGAGTCTGTGTATTCGTCTGAGGAGCTATGTTCAAGACGATTCTCTTCCCCATTGATATGAGCCCTGAAGCTCAACAAGTCGCGAGTTTGACCATTGACTTAGTTCGCCAGCACCAAAGTCAACTCGTGTTGCTCTCAGTTGTAGAAACGAACGAAGATCCTGCTCATCCCCAACAATCTTCCGCCGAAGCCGTCGCCAAGCTGTTGGCCCAAGCCCAAGCCTTATTCGATCAGCACGGGGTCGCTAGCAAAACCTTAGAACGTGAAGGCCAACCAGCGTTTGTCATTTGTGACGTCGCTGACGAAATTGAGGCGGAGCTGATTGTGATGGGCTGCCGAGGGGTTGGGCTTATTGAAGAAACGATGGCCGAAAGTGTCACGAACCGAGTCATTAATCTGGCACCTTGCCCGGTTCTGATCGTGCCTTAACGAGCCCCTGGCAATCCGGCTCATTTCCCCCTAGCGGCATTAACCAAGAACTGGGATCGCTTGCTAGCATGGCCCAATTTCAAATTACTCTGGCATTGATCAAGGGTTTGGACGCCTAGATCCTTATGGCTGCAATAAACTAAGTATTCCAGTTCCCCGCAGCTTCCGTGCTGCTGCGAGGCGTCATAGTTGCTAAGCTGAATTGCTCAGGATGATTGCCCTGACGTATTGATGCATCCGAAGACTGTTCTTTTGTCCTTCCTGCCTATTGGATTGTCCCTTGCTCATGACACCTGCAATTCAATGGTATCCCGGTCATATCGCCAAAGCTGAGAAGGCGCTCATCGAGCAGTTGAAACGGGTAGACGTGGTTTTAGAGGTGAGAGATGCTCGCATTCCCCTCGCGACTCGTCATCCTCGGATCGATCATTGGATCGGCAGCAAAGAGCATATCCTCGTGATCAATCGCGTCGATATGATTCCGTCAGCGGCGCGTACCGCTTGGGAAACCTGGCTCAGAGCCCAGGGAGAAACCCCGTACTTTACCGATGCGCAACAGGGCAAAGGCGTAGCGGGCATTGCTAAAGCCGCTCAAACCGCAGGCATCAGTATGAACCAGCGGCGGCGCGATCGCGGTATGCGCCCGAGAGCAGTTCGCGCCGTCGTCATTGGCTTTCCGAATGTGGGCAAATCGGCTCTGATCAATCGTTTGGTCAAAAAGAAGGTGGTCGAAAGCGCTCGTAAACCCGGCGTCACTCGTCAGCTGCGCTGGATCCGCATCGCCGATGATCTCGAACTGTTGGATGCCCCCGGAATCTTACCCGCCCAATTGAAAGATCAAGAAGCTGCCCTCAGGTTGGCGGTTTGTGATGATATTGGTCAGGCGGCCTATGATAACCAGCGCATTGCTTGGGGGTTGGTGGAGTTGTTCAAAGCCCTAGAAAGTCAACGTCAGGAAGTGTCTTATTTGGCCGCGCTCAGCGATCGCTACCGCCTTCCCGTCGCCGAACTCACGGGCGAATCGTACTTACAGCACATGGCGGAGGTCAGATATCAGGGCGATCGCGAGCGAGCGGCGCGGAGCCTGCTCCGAGATTATCGAGTCGGTCATCTAGGGCACCTGCCCTTAGAATGGCCTGTTCACAACAACTAAAGGAATCATGGAAGATATCGTTTTCCTGAAATTCTTGGGTACTCTCACTTAAGTACAATCAAGCCTGCCAATATCTATTTAATCTGAGTCAAGTAACCTCCCCTCAGCCGCATAACTCCTTACTGATGCGAGGTTGACACATTAAGAGTAGAAGCAGTCGCGGGCTGTTTGCTGAAGCACGCCCTTGGGTCTAAGCCCATAGGAGAACTCAAAATATCACGATGAATATTTGGAAAAACACCTAACTTGATAGGGTCGCTCACAGGCAATGTTGCCAATGCCAGCCAGCAAAAGTTCTTCGCGATCGACGACCTTAACCTGCCGTACCCTAATGCCGTTATTGTCCCTAGACATCTTGGAACATCACCTATAGATACCAAAGCTTCGGAGAATCAATGGTGGAGAACCTTCAAGAAACTGACTCGCTCCTCATCTCAAACGCTTACCCAACTCCGAAGACCATGCAAGACTTGGCTCACCATAAGATTTCACTCATCGTTGGTGACTTATCCGCTAAAGGCGCAGGGCGTTGGGGAGGAGCAGTCAGACCCTTTTTACTGGCAAAAGCACTCAAGCAGTTAGGTTTGCAAGTAGAGATCTTAGGATTCACCGACGATGAACTACCGCTATTCATCGACCCAGAGATCACAATCAAGCAGTTTCCTTACACCACCTATCCGAGTTTCATGCGCTCGGGTTTACAACTCATTCGAGCCATTGAGGGCGATGTTGTATACGCTTACAAAACTAAAGCAAGCAGTTTTGGCGTAGGACTACTGGCGCGGAAACTGAAGCAGCGGCCATTAATTCTGGATATCGATGATTGGGAAATGAGTTGGCACAGTGGAGAACAGTGGGCTTATCGGGCCTCTCTCAAGCAACGGTATCGTGATCTCTTCAAACCCGATGGAGCGCTACGTCAGCCCGACCATCCCATCTATCTAAAGCGTATGGAGCAGTGGGTTCATCATGCCGACGCCGTGACTGTACATACTAATTTCTTGCAAAAACGCTTTGGGGGTACCTGTGTCCCTAATGGCAAAGATACAGTTGCCTTTAACCCGGGGAAATACGATGGTTTAGCCAGTCGAAAGAAATATGGATTGAACCAATATCGAGTTCTGATGTTTCCAGGCGCACCTCGTCCCTACAAAGGACTAGAAGATATTCTCACCGCCTTAGACATTCTCAACCAACCTGATATCAAGCTGGTAATCGTAGGGGGAAGCCCCTACGACGACTACGACGACCAATTGATAAGCCAGTGGGGGCAGCATATTGTACAAATTCCTAAAGTGCCCTACGACAAAATGCCTGAGGTGATATCTGCGGCAGATATCATCGTTGTTCCTCAACAAGACACGGCTGCCGCCCAGGCTCAGTTTCCACTTAAATTAACGGATGGAATGGCCATGGCAAAACCGATTTTAGCCACTTGTGTTGGCGACATTCCGGAAATTTTAGGTGACACAGGATACCTGGTTCCCGCCGGCGATAGTCAAGCCATGGCGCGGCAAATAAGTGAGATCTTTTCCAAGATGCCAGAAGCACTTGCACGAGGGCAGGAAGCTCGAATCAGGTGCATCCATAAATACAGTATTGATGCCATGGCACAAGTTTTGAGTAGTCTGATCTATCAGCTAGTCGCTTCGGCAAAACAGACAAATCTTCAACTAAAACAGGATTAAGTTCTCAGTTTTTTTTAATTTAATTTCTATAGACAACAAGATGCAATCAACAACGACATCAACAAAACCACTGCCCTCACCTTCCACTCAAAAAGGTTCCTACACGCCTAAAAAAATGCTGTGGGGAGTAGCCAAAAAGTATCCATTTAAAATCATCACTAGTATTGCATTAGGATTTTCTGGAGCTTTATTTAATGGCATCGGAACGACTCTAGTCGTACCCATCATGCTAAGTCTTCTGGGGCAAGATGCCATTTTAAAGGATGGCCCACCTATTTTTCAGTTACTTTTATCGCCCTTCGAGGATGTCCCTGAAACCTATCGATATATTGCCATGGCCATGGCAGCACTATTTTTAATTATTCTAAAAAATGTGAGCACCTATTTCAGTGCTGTAGCTTCAGGTACACTCTCACGAGCTTTGATCTCTGACCTTCAGCGTCAGGGTTTAGGAATTGTTCTCGATGTCGATTTAGAGTTCTTTTCCAATAGTCAAGCAGGCGAACTCATGAATCGATTAGGCGGTGAAATGACTCGTGCAGCCAGTGCCATCACAGCGATCATTCGCCTATGTGTAACAGTAGCCACAATATTGGTGTTTTTGGCAATATTACTGTCAATATCTTGGCAGCTTACTTGCATAGCGACTGTCTTACTACCCGCATCAAGCTTAATTAGCCAGTTTTTGGTTCGAAGATCACGGATCTATAGTCGCACTTTAACTCGCATCAACAGTCTATATTCTGGTGGCCTATTAGAAATTATCACCGGCATTCGTCTGGTCAAATCTGCGGTTGCCGAAGAACGTGAATTCAAACACTTTGCCGGTTTAATCAATGAACGGGAAAGAATCAAACTAAAAATTCAAATGAATTCTAGCATTATTGGTCCGCTCGGCGAGGTTGCCAATATCTCCATTATTTTCATTTTAATATTGTTAGCTCGAATTCTATTTCAAGACGAGTTAGCTTCACTAGCCGCCATTATGGTGACCTATCTAGTTCTACTCAACCGCCTTCTTCCATACGTTTCCCAGCTAAACAGTACTCGAAACCAGTTTGCACAGGTCTCTGCCTCAATTGATATCGTTCACGATCTACTACGGAAAGACAATAAGTCTTTTATGCAAAATGGTGATATCCAGCAGACCTCCCTCAAACGAGGAATTGAATTTAAGGATGTTTGCTTTAGCTACCCCAATAGCACAGAACAGATTCTCAACAAAATCAGCGTGACATTGCCAAAAGGTTCAACTTTGGCACTAGTCGGTTCTTCAGGAGCAGGGAAATCTACTCTCGCTGATCTGCTTCCACGATTCTTTGACCCAACTGCCGGTTCAATCTTGATCGATGGCCAGGATCTGAAAAGTTTTGATTTAACTCAACTTAGAAAGGTGATGGGCATCGTTGGACAAGAAACATTTTTGTTCAATAATACTGTTCGCTATAACCTCTGCTATGGAAAGCCAAATGCTTCCGATGAAGAAATTCTAGAAGCCGCTCACAGAGCCAATGCCTATGACTTTATTATGCAACTGTCTCATGGACTAGATACGATGATCGGCGATCGCGGGGTCATGCTTTCTGGTGGACAACGCCAACGTTTAGCGATCGCTCGTGCCCTTGTTCAAGATCCTGAGATATTGATCCTGGATGAAGCAACCAGCGCTCTAGACACTGTTTCTGAGAGATTAGTTCAACAAGCCATTGATGAATTAAGCCGCGATCGGACAACACTTGTCATTGCCCATCGTCTTTCTACAGTGCAGCAAGCTGATCAAATTGCGGTCATGGAGAAAGGCAAGGTAGTAGAGCTAGGAACACACAAAACGTTGTTAGCCGCAGGTGGCTCTTACAGTAAACTTTGTAGCCTGCAATTTGATCATGTCAACGAAAATCAAGGAGGTGAAGAAACGCTTGAAATCGCCAAAATCTCTTATGAATGCAGAGCTAACTTGAATACGATGACCGGACTGCTAGCCCTCTTAAACGATAATACTGAGACAAAAGACTCGGAAAACATCGAAATTATTGACAACATATTTGGATCTTTACAGAATGTTTTGACAGGATTAGAGAAGATAGAAAAACATAAGGCTCCAAATTAATCAGAGAGTCAATTTTCAAGGACTATCAGGCTCTCAAAACTTTAAGGTGATGATTTTCTCCTTCCAAAAAGATAGAGCCTTATTGCATTTATTTTAATTTTTAAAATTTCGATTATTGAGATTTCATATCTTTACTCCGCCAAATCAAAGAATACGGTAGGAACTCGACAGCATGCCTAAAATAATCAATTTCCACGTTTTAGACAAAAAGAATGTAGGAGACCTTCTATCCTCACCTTTAAGATATTTCGATTTCCCTGGATATGATTGTGAAGAAAGAGATTTACGGACAGTTAATACGCAAGATATTAAAGATGCCCACGTCATTATTGGTGGCGGCGGCTTGCTATTCAAGAGATTTCTTCCGAACATTGAAGCAGTTCACACAGATAAAGGTTGTGGACAACATATTTTTTGGGGTGTTGGTCAACAAAGCTATCAACTCACCCAAAAAATATCTTTCGACTACAAACCATACACTTCTAATAGCGACCTTGTGGGAGTTCGTGATGACAATATGATTCATCCCTGGGTTCCTTGCGTTAGTTGCATGCACCCATCGTTTGATAAGTCCCGCACTGCGATGCACGAGTTCGTGATTTTTTCACACAAGAAATTTCAAATCAATATTCCCGGCATTCCTAGAATAACAAACGAAGAATCTGACTTCGATAAGGTGCTCGACTTTTTAGGATCTGGCAAGACCATTCTTACCAGCTCTTTTCATGGTGCATATTGGGGAACCCTATTAGGAAGAAAGGTTCTGGCCTTTCCTTTCAGCAGTAAGTTTTTCACCTTTAGACACCAACCTGAACTATATCCGGTGAAAAAGTGGAGCCGAAATCGATGGAAATTCTCCATATTGGGGAAAACTTTGTACAGTCTCGACTACAAAGGCGAAAAGCTAGCCTGCGACATCTCGAATTGGCGTGAACATGCCCGTAAAATACAGTCTTTCCCTAACAGCTTGCAAGAATGTCGCTCAAGAAACCAGTGGTTTTACGAATCTGTGATGACGGCGCTCGATGCCAAAAAACATAATGACAGTTGTTGAACTAGTCATACCTCAATCACATCTGACGACTATTTGCAGACGTCATATGAAAGTCTTGGGATATGGCCTCGTTGAGTTCTTCAAAATGTCCAAAGAGTCATCATTGAGCTTCGAATCTTTCGGCATCAGAACTTTTAGGTTGAGAATGGGTCAACATTTAGATGGAACTGCTCGTGAACAGTGAATGTAAAAAGAGTGTAGCAGTATGGCAACCCTACTTTAGAGGTGGGGGCGCTGAGGCTGTCTCCCTATGGATACTCCAAGCACTTAGTCAGAAATACAACCTAACGCTGTACACGCTATCGGAAGTTGACTTCTTCAAATTAGATGCGATGTATAACACGAAGCTTGCGGAAGAAAACATCAAAGTAATAGCCAACTTACCCAAAAAATTGGAGAGCTTTGGCTATCTGCTCATGGCTGCAAGCAAGCCATTCCGAAGTGCTTTTATGTATTGGACAATTAAGCGATTCAAGCAAGATGCATCGCAATATGACGCAGTTTTCTCAGCTTTTAACGCAATTGATATGGGCCGTCCAGGAATTCAATACCTCCACTGGATAAGAGTTGTTGAGAACAATACACCCAATGCCAAACCTTGGCTAAAGAAGCTAATGCAATGGGTTGATTTCTCTTACGAGCGACTTGAGAAAAATTATTCCGTTGCTAATTCTTCATACACTGCAGACAATGCAAAAAAGTGCTACGGGATTGAGTCAAATGTCGTTTTCCCCCCTGTCACAACGACAATCGATTCTTTGCCATGGCCAAAGAAGAAAAATGCTTTTTTATGTAGTGGAAGGATTGTAGCAGCAAAGCAAACACATCGCGTTATTGGTATCCTCAAGAAAGTCAGAGATAGGGGATTTGATATTCAGCTTCACATTACTGGTGGTGGGGCAGGTAACGGCATGTATCCTGAGAAATATCTCAAAGAAGTCAAAACATTGGTCGAAGAAAATCTCGAATGGATTTATCTCCATCAAGATTTACCGTATCAAGAATACTTAAAAATATTGTCTGAGTGCCGCTATGGGATTCACTACAAACCTGAACCCTTTGGGATTTCTGTAGCTGAAATGTTAAAGGCTGGAATGATTCCTTTTGTGAGACCAAAGGGCGGGCAAATGGAAATTGTCGGTGCAGAGAATCCGGAGATCTTATTTGATGATGAGGCAGATGCAGTCGAAAAGATTTCTCACGTTTTGAGTGAGCCGGATCTGCAGGTAAGATTACTCAGCTCTCTCGAACAGCGCAAAGATTTATTCTCAACAGAGACTTTTATGAAAGAAATTCAAGCAGTCGTTGATCATCATTTTTCTACTCTCTAATCACGATCGCTGTATCGGCTATCTTGCTTGAGCTGGTACGGTTCCGTAGCAGATCTAAGCTCCCTACTGTACAGCTGTTCACAATCTTGATTCTTACCCCCTGCGTTAGGGAAACGCCGTAGGCTCCCTCGATCAGTTGGCTTTTGACAAACTCTGAGCCTCCGACTCAAGATCTCCACATCTTGCTGGAAGGGGCATCAATTTACTGGAGTTTAGACTATGCAGCCTAAAGAACGCCGCCATGTCTAATGGCGGCGTGCAGAGACGAAATTGTTCAAGAAGCTTGCGGTTGCGGGGCCTTCTTCTTTCGTATGTAGGACTTTCTGACTACAGGACAAGGCGGTTTTCGTTTTCGAGGACGCCCTTTTTGCCAACCCGGCGACTTTCCTCGAGGTTTGGGCGCTACAGCAGGCGAGCCCAACTGAGGTAAAAGGGAAGCCATGGCATCGGCGACGCGCCCAGGCGATAAGCGA
>JBHJJI010000368.1:0-10542 GCA_050042805.1 Leptolyngbyaceae cyanobacterium | reverse complement strand
CAACCACTTTTGGCGAATAACCGATACGAAATTTTCGAAGAAGGCCATCGCTTTGCCTCAATCCGTTGCTTTTAGACGCCTCATGATAGATGAAATTCATCAAAACAGAGAGGGAATATCGCAGCAACGTTACGGTTTCTCGGGACTCATGGGGAAGGGGAAAAATTTTGACAGCGAATTTGACCGCGCAGTGATCACAACAAATCTGCTGAATGAAGACTTGAGAGAGATCGCCGCGCAGCGTCTTGAGGACATCAAACCATCATCAGATCCAGCTCAGATTCTGCTTTGGGCGCATCTTCGGGCGGGTTCAGGTAGAAATCTGACAGCAACGCAAACAGGTCGCGATCCTTCGTTTCGCTGGGGATCACGCCTTCGGGCTGGGCCAGAATCTGATCGGCAATATTGAGGTAATACTGCGTCACCGGCAATAAGGACGGATCCGTTTCGGCCATCTCGAAGATGGTTTTACCTTTGACACGTGAGACGCGAATGTCTTCGATCAGCGGCAAAATCTCTAGCACCGGCATCGGGACGGACTCAATGTATTTGTCGATGAGGTCACGCTTTGAGGTGCGGTTGCCGATCAGTCCGGCCAGACGTAGAGAGTGCGTCCGAGCCTTTTCACGGACGGAAGCGGCGATACGATTGGCCGCAAAGAGGGCGTCAAAGCCATTATCCGTCACGATCATGCAGTAGTCGGAGTAGTTGAGCGGGGCGGCAAAGCCCCCACAGACGACGTCACCCAGCACGTCAAACAGAATCACGTCGTATTCGTCAAAGGCGTTGAGTTCTTTAAGCAGTTTGACGGTTTCACCCACGACGTAGCCGCCACACCCAGCCCCAGCCGGAGGGCCACCGGCCTCGACGCAATCGACACCGCCGTAGCCCTTGTAGATCACGTCTTCAGACCACACATCTTCGTAGTGAAAGCTCTTTTCTTTGAGCGTGTCGATAATGGTGGGAATGAGGAAGCCCGTCAGGGTGAAGGTGCTGTCGTGCTTGGGGTCACACCCAATCTGCAAGACTTTTTTGCCCCGCTTGGCCAGGGCGACAGAAATATTACAACTGGTGGTGGACTTACCAATGCCACCTTTGCCGTAGACGGAGAGTTTCACAAGCGATCGCTCCAAAGGGTTCTTTTCAAATCAGAAAGGCGTTGCGGCCTGAGTGATGAGCCAGCTGATCCAGCCGCAACGGCTGCAAAATAGATAAACTCGCCGCGTTGAAACAGCGAGGGTTTTCGGCTTGGTTAGCATTATGGGCACAGAGCCTGAACAAAGAAAGCGGCTCAAAACATAAGTACATGCTTAAAACCGAGGGATTTCACCCAGGAGCACCCTCAAGAGTCCAGAAGGACTTAAATATTGACTTAGCTAGGAATAGAGTCTTTGAATAGTTTTTATACCCCTCTAGACATTTAATAAGAACAAAAGACAAAAACTCTCATGGTCTCATCACCAATTATCTGTGGATAGCTGAAGCAACCCTGCCATCAGGGGTTTGCCGCATTTTAGAAGGCTGGAACCCACCGCCCTAGCGAGTGACAATCGTTGAGAACCTAAAACAGATGCGAAGATCCTCCTGTTCTGCCTAGGCAAAGACTTTTTTATTAAGTTCAATCAATTTTTCAAGGGTTAGCACGCTTCAAGCTGGTGTTTCCGGCAAATCTTCTGTGGGGGTTGCCCTGGGCTGCAGTTCGCTCCCGACGCTGATTCCCCCCCCAAGTTGGGAACTGTTGCCGGTGTCATCAGTGCGGATGATCTCTGGCAGAGTGTTGCTCGGGTCGAGTCCGTGCTCTTGTCGGTAGCGAGCAACCTCGTGATTGACCTGCCGGGCAATTTCCAGCGCAGTTTTAGAGGGTGGTGGGGCAGCTTCCCCCAAATTGAGCTTGAAGACCACTTGTTTAACAAGCAGTTTTTGGGTCTCAGCATTCAGGTCAAGATCTAAATCAAGTGCGAGTTTACTCTTGGTCACCGCTTTCACGGCTTGTTCAATCAGGCCTTCGCCAATTTCCACCGCCGTGGGCTGAAATTTGTAGACATAGGCGTTCATCACATCGGTGACCGAGGCTTCGACATCGCGGTTGATCACGCACTGCATCGTTTGCTCCGCCAGCAACGCCCATTTGGGATCGATCACGCGCTCTAGAGCGGCTGTCCAATCGAGCTGTTCGCTGATGTCATGAATGAGTCGGTGGGCTTCGTCACGCGAGATTTTGGCGTCTTCGACCACGGGCAAGACGGTGGCAACTAGCCGATGAAGTTGTTGGGTATCGAGTTCAGGCACATATTTTTGAATATAGGCATCAAGGGTGGCTTGGGCTTTGATCTCGACTGTTTCGCGCCAGTGTTTGGCCTGGGCGGCCAGCGATCGCGCCCCTTCATCCCTGAGGCGATCGGCCACGGCACTGAGGTCAAAATCTTGCACAATGGCATCGACCCAGGTTTCAATTTCCAGCCCAGCGGCGATCAGGTCGCCAGCTTTTTCTTTGACCGCTAGCAGCGACCCGGCGATCGCCCGCGCCTCTGAGATCGACTCTCCACCATAGGCTTGCACATAGGCATAGAGGGCGTTTTGAAGCAAGTCTTGGGCGGCAGGTTCCAGTGTGGTCATAACAGCCTGGGAAACGTGAGGTGAGGGCGAAATGACTCAAGGGTATCAGCTTTGATTGATAACAGATTTTTGGAGCGCGCGGAGAGCGGTACTGCTTTTAACGATTCGATCGCGCTGGGCAAACCAGTGGACTCAACTTAATCCGCTAGCTCTGCATCTCCTGGCAGTGGCAAGATGTTCCCCCCCGGGCAGTCTCCTTGACACTGCCCGGGGGGGAACATCTTGCCGCATACTAGAGGCTGGCTAAGTTCCCTGAAATTGATCAGCCATTGCGATAGCTTCATGATCAGCAAAATTATTCGCGAAACTTTAGCGATCGCCCACCGCATCTTGAGCGAGTTGTTGAGGCGACGACGCAGTTTGATCTTTTGGGTGATTTTTCCGATCTTGATGCTGGTGATGAATGGCCTCATCCTCGCTGAGCGCGCTCAAATTACAACGTCAGCAGCATATCAGCAGGCAGCCCCCCCGACGCTGGTCGGTGCGGCGTTGTTCTTTAGCTGTTTAGGCGGTAGCGTCGCAACCGTCGTAGCTGAGCGCGAGCAGCAAACCCTCAAGCGGCTATTTTTGTCGCCACTGAGTGGGATTTCTTATTTTCTGGGAATTTTCGTGGCCCACTGCGGCATTGCCTTGGCGCAAACGCTAATCGTGTGGGCAATTGTGGTGAGCACGGGGGGCGAATTTGCCGGCTCGCTGCCGTTAGCGCTCGTCGTCATTTTGCTCAGCGTCGCCGCCTATGTGGGTCTAGGGTTTGTACTGGGCACCCAATTTGCCCGCCGCACCGAAGATATCAATGCCCTCGTGGCAGCGTTTGGCATCCCGCTGCTGTTGCTGGGCGGGGCCTTTTTGCCCATCAGTCTGTTTCCGGAAACACTGTTATCCCTGGCAAAATACAATCCCATCTATCACATGATTCTGTCTTTAGAGGGAATTTTGCTGGGTGAAGCCGAGATGGCCGAGATCGCGCCTCACCTGACCTTTTTGACCCTGTTTGCCGGGTGTATGGTGTTTGCCGGCTGGCTGGCATATCGTCAAATGCTCAAAACAGAACGTCAGCTGTGACCAGCAACACATCCGCCATCGCCGCTCACAATACTCAGATGGTAGCGTATTTATCACTCCCCGCAAAATAGTAGCCTATTTGTCAAATCTTTTTTACATTTTGTAAGATATTTCTAGGCACCTGCGGAGAGTTCTCCCTGCGGAGGGAAGAACAGAGATAACCTGCTGGTTAATCTGTTGATCATTCTTTGCAGGTGTTGTTTCTCAAGTTGGATGGATTAGTCATGAATGAACCTTCACGGCTCACCTTGGAGCAGCAGTTTAGCCTACGCTCCTTTGAGACCCAGGTCGACAAAATGAGTCGAGAGCAAGCCCAAGAGTTCTTGGTCAAGCTCTATGAACAGATGATGATGCGTGAAACGATGTACAAACACTTCATCAAGCATGAGTGGGGCATCGATTCTTCAGCGGCCTAGGGTATTAGCTTAGGCAACCAAAGGGACGACCTCCTTCTCTTGCTGAATTCTGAGAGAATTGAGCTGGGGGCGCTGGGGCGTTTACCTTTTAGCTGACGAGGCCACGACCAAACGAGGAGTACCCAGGATTAACCCGATACAGACTTACACTTCAAGCAAATATCGGTTGTTGATTTAGAGATACTTAAAAATCTCAGGAATTCATTAAGGCTCGATTAAAGCTTTGGCAGGCAATTGCCGGGATGTTGCTGTCCGTCACATCAGATTGCTGCAGCTAGGTAAATGCATCATGATAGGGACGCTAACCTGATCCGGAAAGCCAAAGCATATGTTTCGCAAAGTTCTGATTAGTACTGATTTTGAAGATGGTTTGTACCGCTTAGGCTGCACGATTCCTAGTTTGGCTGAGGGCGGTATTACCGAGATTACTTTTTTTCATAATGTGGCGGTGCAAACCGATCGCAGCGTTCCCAAGGTTGACGAAGACGGCATGGAGGCCGCTAAGGTCAGGCTAGAGCAGACCATTCAAACGGTTCCCGAAGGCACTGAGATCAAAATCAGCGTGCCCTGTGGTCGCCCCAGTGACAATATTTTGCAGCAGATCGAGTCATCGGGCTGTGAAGTCGTCTTTTTAGGGACGCCAACCCGCAATGTGCTCTCCGAGAAGCTCTTTGGCAGCACCACGATGAAGCTGGTGGAGCGCACGCCGGTGCCGATGATGATCATGCGCCCTCAGATGGTTTCGACTTACACCACCGAAGAACTGGCCATTCGCTCCCGCAATCTTTTGCATTATTTGTTGATTCCCTATGACGGCACAGTCGGGTCTACCGAATTTTTAGAGGTGCTAAAGGCGCAGATTCAGAAAAATCCCCCCCCCGAAAATCACCAATATTGGCTGTTGTGGGTGATTGATGATAATATTCGTCGAGAACTGCGGGGCGACAATCCGTTGCAAGACGCTCGAGAAAAGTTGCATAAAGCCGCTGACACCCTGCGAGAGTTAAATGTCAACGTTGAGACTTTTGTTAAAGAGGGCGATCCCCTCGAAGAAATTCTCCGGGCGGCTGACCAATACGATATTGGTGCGATCGCGACATCGTCCCGAGGCATTGGGGGGCTGTTGCGCTGGTCGGTGCCCAGCCTCACGCGAGAACTGCTGCGCCAGAGTTGGCACCCGGTGCTGTATTTCCCCAAAGATAAATAATCCGAATCCGGCAGCCCGCCCTGTGCCTTGAACTCACCCCACGCAGTTGGAGACAAACCGGCACAGACAGTTCACGAGTCTGTATCTAAATACAGCGCCTCCAGCTGCTGCAAAGCCTTTTCTTTCATATTGTTATTGAGTTCGTCTTTCAGCATTTGCTTGCTGACAGTAGGGCTCGCAACGGAAAGGTGAGTGCGGGCCGACATGACCCATGATTGCAGGAGCTTTTGCTGCGGTTCGGCGATCGTACAGGAGACGACGTGGGCACATTCCCGAGGCGCTTGAGTGGCAAAAAACAGCACTTTGTAAACGCCATTTTTTCCTAATTGAAAGACCATTTCCTGCCCGGCCTGAGTTTTGAGGTCGATATAGCAGGGCAGCCAACGGGGCCCATGTTTAGGACTATATAAAACGGTTAGCCAGAGCACCATCGGGTGGGGTGACATGGTGCAAATAAACGTGTTGTAGCGAGTCCCCTGCAGTCGTTTGGTGATTTCGCTCTCGGGTAGCATCACCCACAGGGTCGCCAGTGGCCCTGCATGACTGGGCAAAATGTGCGGAAATACGATCTCAGCGATGGGCTTGTTGACCGGCCATGAAACGAGCTGTCGAACTGCATTTTCGGTGGCTGATAGCCGCTCTGAGTGCGTCGCGAGCGATTTTTTCTTCGGTTCAGGGGCGATCGGCACCCGAGACAGGGTGGCGCTGATGCGTTGCCCCATCCGAAATCCTGAGCCATAGCGCTGCTCTAAAGGTTCCAGCGCCTCCAGAATCTCCACAATATTTTGGGGACGATTCTCTGCCTGCTTTTCTAAACAGCTCATGACCAGCTGTTCCAAAAGTTTTGGCACGTTGGGGTTGGGCTCAATATCAGAGATAGGTCGGGGCGGTACCGTGTGATGCACCTTATACCAGCCGCCAAAAGTATGGTTGGCGGCCCGCAAGGGCAGTGTGCCCGTCAGCATTTGATACATCAAAATGCCGAGGCTATAGATATCAGAGCGGTTGTCGAGCTCTTTGCCTTCCATCTGCTCGGGTGAGGCATAGGCCAACGTGCCCATGAATGAGCTGGTTTGCTCGGTATCAGCCTGCATCAGCTTAGCAATGCCAAAATCCAAAATTTTGGTGAGTTCGCCCAGGGTCGGATCTTGGGTGACGAGAATGTTGCTGGGCTTAATGTCGCGGTGAATGATCGAAACTGGCCGATCATAGCCGCGAATGCGAATGCCATCATGGGCCGACTTGAGGCCCAGACACACTTGCCGAATGATGCTGAGAAATCGCGGAATCGGCAGGGCTTTATGCCCAATCAGAATACTTAAGCTGTCGCCCTGCAAATATTCCATCACGTAGAACGGAATATCTTCGTCATTGACGCCGTAGTCGGTGACCCGCACCACATGAATGCTGTTTTGCCCCAGCTGAGCGCAGGTAGTGGCTTCTTGAACGAAGCGATCGCGCATTTTGCCCGTGAGCAAAGTCTGGGAGAGAAACTTGACAGCCACGATCACGCCACCCAGCAGAGTATCTTCTGCCCGATACACCTTTCCCATAGCACCCTGGCCAACGAGTTCCATCAACTCGTAGCGATTCGCAAGTTTTTGGCCGAGATTAGGGTCTGACATGGAGATAACGCTAGGCGGATAAGAAGCGATGACAGCATCCTTCTGGGTTGTTTCTATTGGCAATCTTGAACCTGACGATGACCGGTCAAGCGAGCCCACAATGGTAGCCCAGTCCAGAGCCCATTATGAAAGGTAGCGCCGGTATTCAACCAGAAAAGGGAATCAGTTCGCAGCCTTCTCAGGTCGGCACCCGACGATTCCCGACCTTGATCGTATTCTAGTCATCTTTAACGCCTGCGGTTGAAGATGATTGCTGGCAACTATGTCACGTCCGGCGGGGGATGCAGCCCGATTGATGTCCACTTCAAGATACCCAAGGGGGAGAAGGCGGTATCTAGGGCTGCCGTTCTAGCGTTGCTTCAATCGCGGTGGTGAGGTAGTGTCCGGCCATAATGCCGCTAGACAGATGATAGTGGCTGGAGTCTAGCTGGTAGAGGGTTTCAAACCCGGTGCGCCGCTGGCGATCGCCCAGGCACCAATATCTTTGCAACACTGAAGCGGGGGCCACCCAGCCCTCGCCTTCAACGCGTCCCAACTCGCTGTGCTGCAGCACAAAGGTATATTGACGTTCGCCAGCCGCGAGGCGCCCCTTATACTGCAGGGCGATTTCGTCATGATTATCCTTAGGAAACGTCAATTTCATCACCATGGTGAACCAATTGCCCCGGCCCCATGCGATCAAAATGCCGCCCCGAATGGCCATCGGCGGTTTATCACGCTCTAACCAGTTGCCCTGGAGCTTCCAGCGACCGGGCTCGATTAAAAATGTGTGGTTCACCCTCAGTTTCCTGATACTGTTGTTGGCTGCACACCGCCATCGCGATGTGACTGGGTCACGTAACCACCGATCAGCCTGCCCAAAATCTTAGCGGCTATCAGCGTCACTTAACCACTAAAACAATCTGCATCACCAGCTGAGGACGTCCGTGGCGGCCTGCAAATGAGGCTGATCCCCCGCCGCCGCCGCCCCACCAGAGCGCTGTCGGGAGCACCGTTAGACCACTGCGTTTTTACCCGGCAAGGGCGATCGGCACCGCCATCGCGCCCAAGGTCACCGCTTGCTGCGCCCCCGTTACACTGGGCAAGTTGCCCGGAAACTGTTGCTGCCGCCAATAGCCCAGTACGGCAAATGCCAAAGCTTCCTTGAGATCGGCCGGAACGCCCACAGCGGTTGTGGACTGAATGAGAACTTGGGGCAACTGCCGCTGCAGACGCTCAATCAGATAGGCATTATGACTGCCGCCACCGCACAGCAGCACCTCATCGGGGAGGGCGGGTAGAAAAGTGCGGTAGCTATGGGCGATCGAGACCGCCGTCAGCTCCGTCAGGGTGGCTAAGACATCAGCTGGCACTAGGGATCGCGCTGCGGCATCCTCTAAACACTGCTCTAAAAAGTCAGGGCCAAACAGTTCGCGACCGGTTGACTTGGGAGGCAGTTGGGCAAAGTACGGATGGTCTAACCACTGAGCCACAAGAGATTCACAAGGCGTCCCTTGGGCAGCCCAGGCTCCATTATGGTCATAGGTTTGTCGCCCCTGAGAAAAATGTTCAACCGCTAAATCCAGCAAGCTATTGCCGGGGCCAGTATCCCATCCCAAGACTTGGGGCGATTGAGTCTGGCTGGTCGCACGCCTGGGCGGCAGCAGCGCCACATTGCCAATGCCACCCAGGTTTTGCACACAGCGCGTGCGCGTGGGGTGGCTCAAGAGGGCCAGATCAACCGGCGGCACTAAAGGCGCTCCTTCCCCCCCAGCAGCAATGTCAGCTTGACGAAAATCGCTCACCGTGAGGCATTGAGTCAACGCCGCAATCAGTTCCCCCCGCCCCAGCTGCACGCTATAGCCTAAGGACGCCGTCGATGCTCCGGTCGTCCTCGCAGGACGATGAAAGACCGTCTGCCCGTGGGAAGCGATGAGGTCAGCGGGGCCATGAGCGGCCATTAAGCTTTGGGCCACTTGAGCAAAGCAGTGAGCGATCGCATCATCCAGGGTTGCCAAATCCGCCAGAGAGAGGCGGGTGCCCCCACAGACGTCTAAAATTTGCTGGCGCAGGGTGGGTTGATAAGCCACGGTTTGTCCCCCGAGCACAGTGACTGTCAAGTCATAACCATCGCCCTGGATGTCCGCGATTACACTATCCACGCCATCCACCGAGGTGCCGCTAATCAGTCCAATAATTCGCAAGTTTGGCCTCCTATTCTTCGAGCGGCAATCTTTCGAGGCCGCGATTGTTGCCAATGACGACCATGACGGCTCCCGTCTGCAATTGAGTGATGGGGCTGGGGTTGACCTCAAATTTCTCAGTGTTGTCGGGTTGGGTCAGCGCTAGCAGAGTGACCCCATACTTGTTTCTGAGGTCGAGCTCAGCGATCGTCTTTTGGTTGAACTCAGCGGGCACTCGCAGCTCAACAATGCTGTTGTCAGGGTCCAGTTCAAACCGATCTAAAATGCCGGGTCGGGTAATCGCCCGCGCCAGGTTACACCCCATTTCATGTTCTGGAAACACGACCAGATCAGCCCCTACCCGGTCGAGCACCTTGCCATGAATTTCACTCGAGGCTTTTGACACCACATAATTCACCCCCAGCTCTTTGACATTGAGCGTGGTGATAACGCTTTCTTCGACATAGTTGCCGATCGCCACGATCACCGTATCAAAGTCAGGAATGCCCGCTTCTTCTAACGCGAGCCGCTGGGTTGAATCCAACTGCACCGCATGGGCGGCAATTTCATCCTTTAACGCCTGAGTCACCGGCTGCTCTTGGTTATCAATGGCTAACACCTCATACCCTAAGCTATTCAGGGTGGCGCACACGGCCCGCCCAAACCGCCCTAGCCCAATCACCGCAAATTGTCGATTCTTACTCCGTAAGCTCCGAAAAAATCCTAAAGAAGACAGATTCACCGAGCGGACTCCTTGTGAGAGGTTATGAGACGTCAATTGCACCCTCGCATCAACCCTTGGTCAGGTCATCTTTTGCAGGTCTGCAACGGGCAGCGTCCTACTATCATTCATTAACTTAGATTAAAGGCTGACCAGACTCTACAGTCCATAAACAGCCCATAAGTTGAGGAAACACAGCTTTTCTTAGCGATCGCGCCAACCGATTCGGTCATTTCCCTCACCGCCTGTCTCTGTTAACAATGGGTCGCCCAGCCATCCGGCTCACCTGCTCCCAGATGTCGCTGCCATCGCCTCACGAACAATCCGTTCTGGCATCAATCGATGTTGCCAGAGTAGCCCCAAAGTACACCCTGCCGCTGGGATAGGGCGATTGTCATAGCCCGAGTCACGCGACAAAATGTTAGCCTGTCTGAATGGTTTTTGGGTTGGAGAGAGCCGTGGATATTGAATTAGGTCGGGGAAAAACGGTCCGTAGAGCCTACGGATTTGATGAAATTGCGCTGGTACCCGGTAATCGCACCTTGGATCCGCAACTGGCCGATACCCGTTGGGAAATTGGCGGCATTGAGCGGGAGATTCCGATCATTGCTAGCGCCATGGACGGCGTTGTCAATGTCGATATTGCAGCTCAGTTGTCAAAGTTTGGGGCTTTGGGAGTCCTCAATCTCGAAGGCATCCAAACCCGCTATGACGACCCTGAACCGATCCTCGA
>JBHJJI010000367.1:0-22628 GCA_050042805.1 Leptolyngbyaceae cyanobacterium | reverse complement strand
GCGGTTGCCCCGTCACGGTCATCTCAGCAATATTTTCTGGCAGGTCAATATGGACCGCACCGGGTTTTTCCGTCTGGGCCAGCTTAAAGGCCTTGAGCACAATCTCCGGCGTGATGCCGGGACGTACAATCTGCGCGTTCCACTTGGTCACCGGTGAAAACATCGCCACCAGATCAAGATACTGGTGCGACTCGATCTGCATGCGCTCGGTGCCCACCTGGCCGGTGATGGCCACCAGCGGCGCACAGTCGAGGTTAGCGTCGGCGACGCCGGTCATCAAGTTCGTGGCCCCCGGCCCCAAAGTGGACAGACAGACCCCAGCCTTGCCGGTGAGGCGACCATAGACGTCGGCCATAAAGGCGGCTCCCTGCTCGTGGCGAGTCGTCACAAACTGAATGGACGAGGTTTTCAACGCCTGCAGAACGGCCAGATTTTCTTCCCCCGGCACCCCAAAAATGTATTCGACCCCTTCATTTTCTAAACAGCGCACCAGCAGTTCGGCAGTATTCATCCCCACTCATTCCTTATTAATCGTGTAATTCTGTAAGGGGTTGAGGAAGCTGCGCTGAGATAACATCCCATTGACAGAAACGTTGTCTGTAGTCGGGCGCTGACAATGCCAACCCCCGACGCCACCCCTCACCCCATCATCAGGCCATCCAGAACTCATTTAATCCAGACCGTTTTGGCATTGACAAAGGCCAAAATGCCTTCGCGCCCCAGCTCGCGCCCATAGCCCGATCTCTTGATGCCGCCAAAGGGCAGGCGCGGATCGGACTTGACCATGCCGTTGATAAAGACCGCCCCGGCCTCCAGCTCATTGACGAAGCGATCGCACTCATCGGCGGACTGGGTCCAAGCGCTGGCCCCTAGCCCCAACGGGGTACTGTTGGCCAACTGCACTGCCGCCTCCAAGCTATCGACCTGAAAGGTCAACGCCACCGGCCCAAAAAACTCTTCCTGATCCGCCGGGGTGCCGGGGAGAATGTCGGCCAAAATTGTGGGTGGATAAAAGTTGCCCTGACGCAGCGCCTCTGGCAGCGCCGTCAGACAGGCCTCAAGCGCTCCCCCCACCAAGACTTTGGCCCCCTGCTGCACGCAAGCATCGACCTGCGCCGCTAGCTCATCGCGAATCTGCGGCGTGGCCAGCGGCCCGATATCCGTGGTGCCCAAGTTGGGGTCGCCCACCTTCAGGGCCTTGAACTTCGCCGTCAGTCCCGCCAAAAACGGCTCAGCGATCGCCGCGTGCAGAATAAACCGCTTCGCCGCAATGCAGGACTGCCCGTTATTCAGCAAACGGGCGGTGACCGCCGTGGTGATGGCGGACTCCAGATCGGCGCTGGGCATCACGATGAAGGGATCGGTGCCCCCTAATTCCAGCAGCGTCGGCTTAATGTGCTGACCCGCCGTTGCTGCCAAAGCTGCCCCCGCCGGTTCGCTGCCGGTCAGCGTGGCCGCTTTCACGCGCTCATCTGCCAGCAACCCCGCCACCGCATCGGCCCCCACCAGCAAGGTCTGGAACACATCCTCTGGAAATCCGGCTTTGTGAAAAATATCGGCGATCGCCAGCGCACATTGCGGCACATTGGAGGCATGCTTGAGCAGCGCCACATTACCCGCCATCAGGGTCGGGGCCGCGAACCGAAAGACCTGCCAAAACGGAAAATTCCACGGCATCACTGCTAGCACCACGCCCAGCGGCTGATAGCGCACAAAACTCTGGCTGGCATCGGTCACGGCGGGCACATCTTGCAAAAAGCTGGCTGCATTGTCGGCATAAAACCGACAGACCCAGGCACATTTCGACACCTCGGCGATCGCGCTTTTCAGCGGCTTGCCCATCTCTAAGGTCATGAGTTGGCCATAGGCCTGTTTGTTGCTCTCTAACAAATCGGCGACCGCGTGCAGCCAACGGGCGCGCTGCTGGAAGGACGTCGTTCGATAGGGGGCAAAGGCGGCTTGGGCTTGGGCCAGGCGGGTCTCCAGGGCAATGTGATCCAACGGAGCATAGGTCTTGAGGGTTTGCCCAGTTGTGGGATTAACGGTTGCGATCGCCATGGTGGCCTCCTATCACCCCCAAAACTCAGTCAGGTCAGGGGATGGAGTGGGTATATCTCTACTGTCGCAAGGGAAGTCTGGGCAAATACGGAAATTGTATTGATTGTTCACTGATAACTTTTATTTGGCGTCTGGATGACTCCCAGTGGCGAGGCATTGGCCAGCCGACAACACCCAGCCGCCGGGAGTCATAAACATTTGCAACTTTTTCGACGACGCGCCTTAAATTCTTCTTAAATAGTTTCGCATTGCGCAAAGCTGCCCTTATCTTTAGGGTCAAGATACCTCCTAACTGCGTCTCCAGCCCTGTCAGCTACTGATGGGGCTGCTTTTTGTGAGATGCGCCCGCAATGAGGCGTCAACTTTGGCTCTCACCTTGTTTCCGGACGAGGCAACTTTAGTGGGTAACCGGACGCAACTCGGGGAACCCTAATTTATTAGGGCTAGAAGCAGGGCAGCGGGCTCATCAAGTCCCCGGCTAACGCTCATTTTCCAGCGAGTCACATTTTCCAGCGAGTCACGTGCATCGATCTATCCGGTAATTTCAGGATTCAGTCATGGAGACTTTAACTTAATCTTTGGGCATGGATTTCAAACCCTAGGGGCATCGATGCTCCTGATCAGATCGCCGCGCTCAGCAATAAATTTTAGTAAGAGGGCTTGGTGGGGCTGCCCTAGGGGACGCACTTGGTTGGCACGAGCCGAAAACCGCTCGCCTTTGCGAATATCGTCCACAGTCCACAGTCCCAGATCCCAACCTTCGTTAAGTTCTAGCTGCTCAGGGGGAACCGTCAACTCGCCGTAAAACACGTGGCGCACAATGTGCTCGTTGCGCCATTCGATAAACCGCGACAGGGCCGGGGGCCGGTAGTTGATTTCTTCCTGCAATTCGCGCCAGATGCCCGCTGCCGGCGTTTCGCCAGGCTCGATGTGGCCGCCAAAAAAAGCCCAGCAGCCCGGATACAAGATTGTGGGGATGTCATCACGCAGCTGCAGCAAAAACTGCCCCTGCCGGATCAAGAGGGCGATCGCCACGTGAATTTCTGGGCGGTGGGTCATGTTCCTTTTCCCTAGCCTGCCCCGTATCTTAAACGCTGGCCAGAGATTTAGCTGCCCCAGGGCCATCTTATGGCTTCTTAACCGTATTTTTTTTTGGGTTCAGCGTTCGGGAGCAACCTATTGACAGACCACCAAAGTGTTGGATAGAAAGAGGCCCAGCTTTCCTGAGTCGTTCCACTCACCCGTTTGCATTGATCATGAAACAGCCTCAACGCTCAATCCCCCACTTTCTTCGCCAGCAATCTGAGTGGCAACTGGGTGTTGGCAGTGTTTTGATGTTGGGCGTAATTTGGGGCGTTGATTATTTGCTCAACGTTGACCTGGGGCTTTCGATTCTGTATGTGTTGCCCATTGCCGCGATCTCTTGGTATGTGAATCCCAAACTGGGCTATTGGCTCAGTTTGCTCAGTGCAGTGCTCTGGTTTGCGGCAGAAACCCATCGCGTTACAGACTCAGACATGGTGCCGTTTTTAGTCTGGAATGCGGCGGTGCGACTGGCTTTCTTTGGACTAATGGTGACGCTGCTGGCGCAGCTAAAAGCCGCCTATCGCCAGGAGCAAAAGTTAGCCAATACGGATTTTTTGACAGCTTTGCTCAACCGGCGAGCCTTCACCGAAACTTTGGAGCAGGAAATTCAGCGATCGCGGCGGTATGAGCTGCCCTTTACGCTGGCCTATCTCGATATTGATAACTTTAAGCAGGTCAACGATCGCCTTGGCCATGCGGCGGGCGATCGCCTGCTCAAAGACGTGGCGATGGTGCTGAGACAACAGCTGCGCACAACCGACTGCCAGGCCCGTTTGGGCGGTGACGAATTTGCTATGCTCTTGCCCCAGACTGAGCAGCAGCAGGCCACTATCGTGCTGCAACGGGTGTTTGCCGTGCTGTCGCAGTTGCACAGCGACCAAGTGGTCATTGGCTTTAGTATCGGCGCGGTGACGTTTGCCTCCATGCCCGATGATGCCAGTCATGCCCTCTCGATGGCGGACAAGGTGATGTATTCAGCCAAAGGTCAAGGCAAGAATCAGTTTGTGCAAGCGGGTTTTGAACAGATCCCCAGCCGGGAGCCAGAAGTCAACAAGGGGTCGGCGGAAAAATAAAGTCCCGTTGAGGAGGCGTAGATGAGTGGGAGGGTAGGGGGTAGAGAGTGGGAATTCGGGCAAAAGGCGAAATGTGATTAATTTGCCAGTCCCTAACCATGAATACCGCACTCGGTTTTCGCCGAGCCCCGCCACCGACCGGCCCGCTCCGACTCGCCGGTTTGGACGCGGGTCGTCAGCGGCTCATCGCCAATGCTGGCATAGCCCTGATCATGCAGCGGGTTGTAAACCACGTTGTGCTGGTAAGCGTAGTTCCACAAATCCTTGCGGGTCCAGTTCGCGAGGGGATTGACCTTGAGCCGCCCATCGACATCGAGTTCCAGAATGGGCATAGCCCGCCGGGTCGCCGACTGATCGCGCCGCCGACCCGAGACCCAGGCACTGACTTCGATATCGGCCAGGGCCCGCTGCAGCGGTTCCACCTTGGTGAGGTAGTGAAACTGATCGACGTCGCGGTGCCACAGTTCGTCGCCATAGCGCGTGGCAAAGCTCTCGCGGCTGCTGACGCCAACGGCGCGATAGATGTGCAAATCGAGCTGGTAGCGCGCATTAGCCCGCTCAACGGTGGCCAACGTTTCGGGAAAATGATGGAACGTATCGAGAAAAATTACCGGCACCGGGCGCTCGGAGTTCAGCTCTTGATAGAGCATATGAATCGTCACTGGAATGCTAAAGGCACTCGTCTGGGCTAACCCATGCGGAAAGGTTTGCAGCGCCCACCGCAAAATGTCTTGGGGAGTTGCCGTCTCGAACTCTCGATTGAGCCTGTCGAGATCGAGGTCAGCGGGGGCGATTTGGGTTGGGGGTGTCATGCACTGAACCATGAGTTCATTACCTGTGTTGCGTGTTTACAGTGCCACATTTACTTATACACCGTTTAATTAATTTAATCACACATAATCCGGTGGGGATTTGGGGGATTACACCTCCAGCTCAGGGCGGCAACCCTCCTGACGAACCGTAAATAATCGTTAAACCGCTAGCTGGATCGCGGTTAGGGATATGCGCTTAAATAACATCCCATTTGTGGAAACGTTTTCTGTAGGGGTTTGGCAGTGCCAAACCCCTACGATCGGGACATTATTTTCAAGCAACTCCCTTAGCACGATCGCCCTCCCCTCGCGATCGCGCGCAATAGTAAAGTAAAGGTCAATCGCATCCATCCTCGTCAATTTCGGAGTATCGCTTTGAAATTAGTGCTGTACAGCAAACCAGGCTGTCATCTCTGTGCCGGTTTGCAAGAAAAATTAGAGGCGTTGTCTCACCTCGACTTCACGCTAGAAGTGCGCGACATCACTACTCGTGACGACTGGTTTAGCCGCTATCAGTACGAGATTCCTGTCCTCTGCCGCGTGGTGGAAACCGCCGCTGGGGTGCAAGAAACGGCCCTGCCGCGCCAGTCGCCCCGCGCCTCGATCGCGCGCGTCGAGAAAATGTTACAGACTTATTTAGAGCTGGATACGGCAAAATAAGCGAAATCCAATTTTGTGAGAGGTGGCTGCCATGGATTTGCAGAGCTTGCTAGCGCAGATGAGTCAAGCCGGGGTGACGCCCGCGATCGCCCTGCCGACTCATGCCGCTCTATCGCAACCGGTGAAACGGCTCTGCACCAACTCTCAGGCCTGCCAACCCGGTGACCTGTTTATTGGTATGCCCGGCACGCGAGTGGATGGCGGCGAGTTTTGGCCCGGCGCGATCGCAGCAGGGGCGATCGCCGCCTTGGTCTCGCCCCAGGCTTACAAAAACCGGCCGCCCGAAAAGCATCACCCCGAGGCGCTGGTGATTCCCTTTGACGATATGGCGATCGTCTGTGCCGAAGCGGCCACCGGGTTTTATGACGCGCCAGGACAGGCCATGCAGTTGGTCGGTGTCACCGGCACCAATGGCAAAACCACCACCACTCACCTGATCGAAGCGCTACTCAAACAGGCTGATCAGCCCACGGGTTTGTTGGGCACCCTCTACGCCCGCTGGCCCGGCCACGACACTGTCGCCATCCACACCACCCCCTTTGCCGTGGATTTGCAGGCGGATTTGGCTGCGGCTCGTGAGGCGGGCTGTCGCTCGATGGTGATGGAGGTCAGCTCCCACGCGCTGGCGCAAAAGCGGGTTTGGGGCTGTCCCTTTGCGGTGAGCGTGTTCACCAATCTCACCCAAGACCATCTGGATTATCACCAGACGATGGCGGCCTATTTTGAGGCCAAGGCGCTGCTGTTTAACGACGACTATCTGCAGGGCCGCGCCGTCATCAACCAAGACGATGCCTACGGCCAGCAGCTACTACAGCGAGTAGGAGAGAAGGGCTGGAGCTACAGCGTCGAAAATGCCACTGCCGATCTCTACACGTCCGACTTAGTTTACGGGGCTAGCGGCGTCAGCGGGCGGCTGCACACCCCCCAGGGCAGCGTCCCCTTTTCGCTACCGCTGGTGGGGCAGTTCAACCTGTCGAATATGCTGGCGGCGGTGGGGGCAGCGCTGCATCTGGGCGTCACGCTCGATCAGGTGACGGCTTGTCTGCCGCAGTTTGGCGGCGTGCCTGGTCGCATGGAGCGGGTGGTGGTGAGTCCGGAGCAAGCGGTGAGTGTGATTGTGGACTATGCCCACACGCCCGACAGTCTGCAAAATGCCCTCACGGCGGCGCGGCCCTTTGTTACGGGACGGCTGATTTGTGTGTTTGGCTGCGGCGGCGATCGCGATCGCACTAAGCGGCCGCAAATGGGCAAAATCGCCTACGACCTGGCCGACATCGCCATCGCCACGTCTGACAATCCCCGCACGGAAGACCCCCAGCGGATTTTGGCCGATGTGGTGGCAGGCATTCCCGTGACGCTGCCAGCGGAGCAGGTGGTGTGCGATCGCGCGGAAGCGATTCGGGTGGCGATCGCCCAGGCAGAACCCGGCGACTGTGTCCTCATTGCCGGTAAAGGCCACGAAGATTATCAAATTCTCGGCACCGAAAAGATTCACTTCGACGATCGCGAACAGGCCCGCGCGGCCCTCGAAACTACCCTCTAACGGTGCCAGGATCGGTCAACCTGCCGTCCACCGCGCCCTCCCGTTCCCTTCTACTGGGTCTCTCCCCATGGCTAAAGCGCCCCCCGCTATTCTCAAGTCCGTTTCCGTCAGCCTGCCCTTTGGCATCGGCTCGGCCTCGTGGGAAGCGGATCCCACAGAGCAAAACGCTGCCTGGGAACTGTATGTCGAGCTGGTAACCCGAGTCGCGGTGCAGTCTTTGAGCGCCGAGCATGGCACTGTGCGCGAGGCGATGAACTCGCTCTACAGCCTGTTTGGCTCGACCCGTGAGATTTTGCGGAAGGCGGGACCGAAGGTGGGCGCGGCTCATGATTCGGTAGGGGGCATTGCGATCGCGGTCCTTAACCGAGGTCTGCGGCCTTTTTTATCGAAGTGGCATCCGTTGTTGCAGGCTTGGGAAGCGAAGCGGGCGATCGAGGTGAGCCCGCAAGCCCACGAAAAAGCCTGGGAGCAGGAGCCGATTTTGCGTCGCGAATTGGAAGCGCTGCGCGTTGATCTGGCAACCTATTCAGAAGCACTGGCTAAGATTTCTGGCGTGGAGAATTGAAGACGCCTCCACAAGAGCACGGTGCGTTTGCTTGACAGCAACACACCCTACGAGAAACTGGATGATATTGAAGCCGTGGCCAAAAGGTTTGTATTAGCCAATTGCCTGAACCCCGAAATTGCGGCCCGGCGGTCAGTAATAATTCTTGAAATCAAGCTGAAGCGCTTATTTGCTACAGTCTACAAGTCTGGATGCGAGAGAAGAGAATCCAAAACCCACCACCCACCAAACAGAAGCGTCGCGGCCCAAGACGGGAAATTCCGCTGTCTGCTCACGGTCTGCTTTTAGCTCATCGCTAGCTAGGTATTGACTGGCATCGGCTGACTGCCAGCCTACTTCGACACAAAATTGATCCCATTTTTTGCCGCCTACTATGGGGCTACCGTGTTTTTGCCAAATGTCTTTCTGCACGCTAAAGCCAAAGTGTCCGTTGCTGTATTTTGTCCACAGCCCATCAATCGTTTTCAGATCAGCGCAGGGAAAATTCCGCAGTTCGTCACTGGTAAACCACCGTCCTGGTTCTTTGCCCACTGCCCGAATCATCACTTTGTAGGTTTCTTGATCCGCGTCTCGCCATTTGCCCTCTTTGAGCAAGTCTCGCAAACGCGTATATTCAATTCCCTTCTCAGAGCTTAAGTCATCAGTCAAGGTTGCCAGCTTTTGCGGCTTTGGCTCCATTACCGGCAGTTTCACCGGTATCTGATCCTCAACCACATCTTGAACGGAGACAGACTGTGCCGTTGTTGTTGCCGAAGCAAAATATTTACGGATAGTGTCGAAAAAATCCGCCGGGGGCAGTTTCCCGCCTTTGACATCCGCCGTTTGAATCGCTGCGACTGAGAGCCATCGCCGCCCTTCGAGCAGCAGGGGAAAGATCGGTTTCTTTAGTTCCAAAGCCAGACTCAATTCACACGGCACCCAGTGAGAGTCCTCCGATCACGGCGACATCACCAGCAAAAACACTTCGCACCGTTCTAAATGCTCTTGAATGACGCGAGGCCAAGTCGTGCCATAGTCGATACGATCATCTAACCAAACCGGCAGCCGGTGTGACTGCAGGGCTTGTACGAGTGAACCGACGTAGTTTTGATCTGTGCGACTGTAGCTGACGAAAATAAAGCTCATGCTGTAGCGAATCCCTCGCGGCTCTCGCTAGCTCTGGGTGTAATTTGCAACCAAAGCATCGCCTCCACTTATTTTGGCAGAGTTGGGCGCCACGTACCCGCGTTTCGGCATATTGGGAAAGCAAACGCCCTAAGAATCCAACTGTAGGGTGCGTTGCTGACAAGCAAACGCACCGATGAACAGCATTTTGAGCAGCATCTGCCCACCGCCTAAAACTTGGGCACTCTGACAGCAAACGTTTTCAGACATGCTGAATGCCCAACTACCGCAGACCCAAAATTGCCGGGGGCACCTACTTCGTCACCCAAGTCACCCATCAGAGATCGCCCTGGTTATGCCGCGCAGACGCCCGTGATGCTTTGCGAACTGAGATCGCTCAGGTACGGCGCAACCGGCCCTTCCAAATTGAGGCCTTTGTGCTGCTGCCCGATCACTTTCACTGCTTGTTGACCTTGCCCGATGATGACAGCGATCTATCCACTCGACTGCGCCTGATCAAAACCTATGTCACCCGGCACTACGGAGCCATCCTGGATCTCGATAACACTTGTTCGGCCTCTCGAAAAAAGCGCAAAGAGCGTAATTTGTGGCAGCGGCGATTTTGGGATCATCTAATTCGAGATGAACAGGATTTTAGTGTCATAGTGTTGCCAGAGATTTTTCGAGGAGGTTTGCGGTGCGATCGCAACTGGATGCCCTATCCCCCAGTTCTCATCACCAGCGCCATTGGTTTCGCACACTCTTTAGCTGGCAAGGGTCAGTGGTGCCCGCCGTGTTGCCGCGTACCCTACTCTGTGCCGGGTTCGGCGTCTTGATTGCCCTGTTGTACCGGTGGGGGGTGCCCGTTGCCTTGCAATCACTGAGCAGCATCGTTCCCAGTATCGTGCTGGGCCTGCTGCTGGTTTTTCGCACCAACACGGCCTATGAACGGTTTTGGGAAGGGCGTAAACTCTGGGGTGAATTGGTCAACACGAGTCGTAATCTGGCGCGGCAGATGTGGGTGGCTGTGCACGAACATGAGGCCCGCGATCACCAGGAAAAAATCCAGCAGTTGCGCCTCCTCGTGGCTTTTGCCCGCGCCACCAAACAGCAACTGCGCAGCGCCCCTTTGGCCACCGCCGAACTGGCGGCCTTCGTCACCCCGTCGCGGTTGGCTAAGCTACAAACCATGCATCACCCGCCGTTAGAGATTGCCTTTTGGCTGGCCAATTACCTGCAGGGGTGCTTTAACCAAGGGCGGCTGAATGCCTATCAGCTCTCCGCGATGCTGGCGCAGGTCGATGTGCTGGTCGATGTCTTGGGCGGCTGTGAGCGCATTGTCAAGACGCCGATTCCCTTGGCCTATGCGATTCATCTCAAGCAGTTGCTGTTGCTCTATTGCTTGGCTCTGCCCTTTCAAATGGTGGGCGCGCTGCAGGGCTGGACGCCCCTCGCCGTGGGGCTGATCAGCTTCACCGTGTTTGGCATTGAAGCCATTGGAATTGAAATCGAAAATCCGTTTGGCTGCGATCCCAACGATTTACCGCTGGAGGCCATTTGTGCCACCATGCAGCGCAATATCGAAGACCTGATTACCCTCACCCCAGACAACTGTCACTGGCGAGAAGACACCGCGTCGTCAGTTTCGACCGCTTGTTCTTAAGCATGGCCCAGTCTCAGCTCCTCCCCACCTTGTCGAGGGCAAGATTGCTGGCATAATGCGAGCAGTTTAGTTGTACCCAGAGAAAACCTTATGACGGGGCGTGACCAGCCAAGCATCGTACCGCCCCTAGTGGCGATCGCGGCCTTCATCATTATTGTGGCGGGCCTCAAAGCGGCCTCAGAACTGATTGGCCCGGTGCTATTGTCCCTCTTTATCGTGCTGGTCACCTCGCCCCTGGTGCAGTGGATGCGCGCTCGCCGAGTGCCCACTTGGCTCGCCAACCTGATTGTGATTTTGGGCGTAATTGCGACGGGGCTACTGCTCATCACCTTTTTGATCACTTCGGTCGCCCAGCTCACCAACTCAGTGCCCGAATATCGCAGCCTATTAGAAACCCAGTTCACCCAGGCCGAACTGTGGCTAGACCGTCACGGGTTAGAAAGTGCTGACATCTTGAACCTGGAAATCCTGCGGCCTTCGCGCTTAATTCAGTTTGTGTTGTCGTTGCTCACGGGGCTGATCGGCACCTTAGGCAATGTTGGCCTAACGCTGTTTATTGTGATCTATATGCTGGTCGGTGCCAGCAGTTTTTCGGCCAAGCTCAAACGCAGTTTGGGGGAGCGCAGCCCCATGCTCAACCGCATGACCGCCTTTGGCCGCAGCGTCAGCCTCTATTTGTTGATTAAAGGCTGGCTAGGAGCCATGGCCGCGATCGGCCAAACCCTTTTGTTGTTGGCACTGGGCGTCGATTTTGCCGTGTTGTGGGGGGTTGTTTCTTTCCTGTTCAACTTCATCCCCAATATTGGCTACATCATTGCGCTCATGCCGCCTCTGATTCTGGCCCTGCTGGAGTCGGGCATCGGGACGGCCCTGGTCGTGTTCATCGGCTATGCCCTCATCAACAATTTCTTTGACATGGTGATTGGCCCTCGCTATCTCGGGCAGGGGCTGGATTTGTCCACGTTGGTGACGTTTCTGGCCGTTGTATTTTGGACGTGGATTCTGGGGCCCGTCGGTGCTTTTTTGGCTCTGCCGCTGACGGTCATGTTCAAAACGTTGGTATTAGAGTCGTTTCCCGACAGTGCTATTGCCGCTAAGCTGATGGGCGCTGACGAAGCTGAGGAGGCCTGACATTCGCCCCTGTCCATCCTTGGCACCCGGATGTGTCACACTCGCAGTAAGGATTGTCAAGACATCTGTCGGCTGAAACCGGCCGTCCTGACTTAAGATGAGCGAGCTAAATGCTGATGCTTAAACCTTTAACGAATGCGCAGCAAGGTTTGTGAAAGCGATATTCAAACCTTCACATGCTCTTTTTTTCGTAACTAAATGAGATCTTTTTGAAGATTTTGAGCACAATAACATCATCACAAGCAGCATCACGTCGATTACGTGACGATCTACATACGGCGATCGCGCCAGATTAGGGGCAACTATATCCATGGGCCAGTTGGACAAGACACCGCAAACCCCAAAAAATGAGGAAAAGGCAGCCCGTGAGGTGCTGCGAAATCTTTCTCAAGATCTGAGAGCACTGCAAAGTGATCTCTCCGGTCAGCTGACCCAGGACATAAATCGCCTCCAGGGCACTAAGCATCGCCTGCTCAACGATATTGAAATCTTAGAAGAAGAGTATCAGTCACTCAAAAGTAACTACGCTGAACTGCAGACCCAACAAACGGCTGAACTGAGTCGTCAGCAGTTAGCCCAGCAGCAGCTATGGGCGAAAAAGCTGGCGCAAGCGTTGGCGGGGCACCTGCAAAGCCGTCTTACAGAAGACCTGTACAGCGGTGCCGCCGTGCCGGGCACCGCGCCGAACGGCTCTCTGCACAATGCGTATCAACTGCTGTCTTCGCTCGACTCTAGTCTGAACGATACCTTGCACTCGCTTCAGCAAGATCTCAACAGTTACCAAAGCTCGTTGTCGCAACAAATCAGCCGCATGCACAGCATGGAGCAACAGGGCGAAGCCATCCTAGATGCTTTAGTCAATCGTCTTAGCATCCAGTTGCAGACTCAGATCGTGCGGCCGCAATCGGTGACGGCGGCGACGAATGGTCATGGCAACGGCAGCACGGCTCCGCCGCTCTATGGGGCGCAGCAAGTGCCCCTATATCCGCAGTCGAACTCAGCGTATGCGTTACCGACAGCACCCTACGAGGAGGGGACGCGCCACTCTATCTCGGGGCAGCCAGCCCCACGATCCGAACCCGCGTCGGCATCACGCGCCCCGAAAAGCAACCCCATCAGTTCGGCCAGTGCTTTTCAAAAAGGGCTGATTTTCATCATCCTATCCACCATGGCATTGTCCTTTCACAATGTTCTGGTTGGCATTATTGGCTATGGGGGACAAATATTCGGGCAGATTCCGGTTGACGGTATTTTCCCTCTCAATATTCCTAACTCGCTGATGTTGCTCTGGTTGAGAATGTTGGTGGTATTGCCGTTGATGGTACTCGTTGCGGGCAAAATATATCCCAAAGTTTGGGCTGATATCCGCAAGTTTTTAGGCGCTCAGGATAAGCGGCCGCTGTTTCAAGTGATTGCCAGTGGGTGCTTTCTGTTTATGTCGCAGGTGCTGATCTACAAAGCTATCTCCGACATTGGGCCGGGAGTGGCCGTCACGCTGTTGTTTATGTATCCGCTAATCACCGTGCCGCTGGCCTGGTTTTTATTCGGCGATCGCCCCACCCCGTTGCGGGGCTTAGTCATGTTTGCGATCACCATTGGCATCGTGTTTACGGCCTTGCCGCGCATCAATACTGACCTGGCCTCAGGGGCCGTTTCGCCTTGGGGCGTCTTTGCTGGGTTACTGTCCAGTGCCGCCTTTGCCCTGTATCTGGTCTCAATGCAGTTGAGCTTCCGTAAGCTGCATCCCGTGCCTGTGAGCCTGGTGCAGTTCACCACCATTTTTGTCCTCACCAGCTTGATCTTGATCGGCGGCTCCTTCTTCGGGTTAGAAACCGCTGAACCCAGCAGCTATTCAGGGCTATATTTGGCGGGCCTTTTGTTAGGGGGCTTGACCCTGTTAGGGTATCTGTTCAATAACTATGGCGTCCGTCTCATGGGTGCGGCCCAAGCTTCCATCGTGGCCTCTAGCGGCCCGGTGTTGACGGCAATTTTGGCCTACCTGATCACCCCCGGCGACAAATCCACCCTGCAGTTCATTCAATGGATCGGGGTCATCTTGGTGACTTTAGGGGTACTGGCTCTGAGCCTAGAGCGTCTGAGCAAAAAGCCCAAACCGGCCCCTAAGCCAGTTAAAGCTTCATAGCCACCGGCCACCATCGAGCGGTTCACGTCTCCTCAACTGCGGTGTCATCACCGATGTCGCTGACTTTATCGTCTTTCAACACTGATGTTCTCAAGGGAATCAGGCTTGGAACGCTAATGCTTGCATGACTCCCCGTTTTCCTTGAGGAAAAAGCATATCAAAAGTCGGAATTGAAAAGCCTATCCGATGCTGACAAAGCGCATAAATGAAAAATCGGACACTGATGCCATAATGTTGGCCGTTGCGCAGCTTCACGGTAAAGGTCACGATGATTCCAGCCGGGTATATGGCAAAACGGGTAAGCCCTCGCCCAGAATGGCTGCCATCCGAACGAATCCAGGATATTTACTCGGTGAGCAGTTGCGTATCCGATGACTTTGCCGATTACGTCAACTATTGGCAACACAACGGTTACTGGTTTTTCGATTCTCCAGAGATCATCCGGCAGGTGTGTCGAGAGCACGAGATCGACTTGCAAGGTACCCAGTTCTTCTACTATGAGGTTCACAATTGGGAGTTTGATGCCGATCACCAACAGTGGCAGAGCTTCCAGCCAGAATCTTCATTTGTGACCCAAGTCGTTACTCCTAGCCAAAAGGTTTTAGAGGGCTACGATGTGGTCACCTTCTGCGTCAAGACTGTGGCCGAATGCTCTCCCTTATCCTGCAATGCGCTAGCAACTGAAGTGGCCACCAATCAACATTGCCTGCTGCCGTCTCTCGAAGCGGCACAGCATTTATTGGAGAGCGGTAAATTCAATAATACGGAGCCCGGCCCCTATCGGATATTTGCGGTCTATTCAGTTGAGTGATCCTTAATCAGTCACGACTCATCACTGTTCAGACTGGGGAAGATCACGGCTTTGGCGGTTGCAAAGTTCGCTTCTCGCGATCGGGGCGAGCTGAAATCCCTTAAAGACGTCACAAATGGATGCTTAGCCTCGGGGCTCAGGGTGGTCGCTACGCTGAGCACTACGTTTTCGCCGCCTCACCCTGATTTATCCGCAATACAACTAACGCCAAGACCCCGATCACCAAGCCCCAAAAGGCTGAGCCGATGCCCGAAATCGTGATGCCAGAGGCCGTGACCAAAAACGTGATCAGGGCCGGTTCGCGTTCCTTTTCTGCCGCTAACGCCGTGACCAAACCATTGCCGATCGTGCCGAGCAGGGCCAGCCCCGCGATCGCTAACACCAGCTCTGGGGGCAGCGCCGCAAAAATCGAGCCGACCGTTGCGCCAAACAGGCCGATCGCAATGTAGAAGACACCGACAGCCACCGCCGCGATATAGCGTTTGTCAGGGTCTTCATGGGCTTCTCGGCCCATCGAAATGGCGGCGGTGATAGCGGCTAGATTGATCGCAAAGGCCCCAAAAGGCGCTAGCAATAACGTCGCCACGCCCGTCCAGCCAATCAGCGGCGAACTGGGGACGCGGTAGCCAAAGGCGCGACTCACGGCGACTCCCGGCACGTTTTGCGAGGCCATCGTGACGATAAACAGTGGCAACGCCATCCCCATCAGGGCGCTGAGGGAAAAACGCGGCGACGTGAACACCGGCGCGGCCCACTGCAGCTGCACCGCCTCTCCTTGCAAGAGCCCCTGGCTACCGGCAATTAACACTCCCAGCACCAGGGCGGCGATGATGGCATAGCGCGGCTGCGTGCGTCGCATCAGCAGGTAGAGGCCAAACATGGCGAATACCATGACAAACTGCGACTGCATCGCCAGAAAAACGTTCAGACCAAACTGCAGCAGCACCCCGGCCAGCATCGCCGCCGCCAGCGACAGCGGCAGATGCTGGATCAGCCGCTCAAACCAGCCGGTGAAGCCCACGATCGTGATTAACGCAGCGGAGATGAGGAACGCCCCGATCGCCTCTGGCATTGTCACATCAGCGATGGTCGTAATCAGCATGGCGGCCCCCGGCGTTGACCAGGCCGTTACAATTGGCACCCGGTAGCGTAGCGATAGACCGATGCTGGTGAGTCCCATGCCCCAGCCCAGCGCCCAAATCCACGAGCCAATCTCAGCGGGGGTTGCCCCCAGCGACTGCGCCGCCTGAAACACAATCACGCCCGCTCCGGTGAATCCGACCAGCACGGTGACAAAGCCCGCAATCACCGCCGAAATGGAGAAATCCTTTGCGATCGCCATCCCTAACCCTATGTGTGATGAACCGTTTTCTCATCGCTTCAGAATAGGGGAACGGCGGTTAGCGATCTTGGACAGAATTGACCTTTTGATACTGGCCTGGGGTGACGCCAAAGGCTTGCTTAAAGGCGCGGGTCAGGTGGCTTTGGTCGTAAAAACCGTGGGCGATCGCGATCACGGCGATCGAATCCGGTGTTTGCAGGGCTTGCTTTGCTTGCCACAGTTGCCACTGCTGCTGATACTGGTGGGGCGGACAGCCCACCTGCTGCCGAAAGCACCGGATTAAGTAGTAGGGATTCAGGTTCACCAGCTGGGCCAACTCATCCAGCGTCACCCGTTCTGCATAGTGCGCCTCTAGGTAAGCCCGCACGATCGCCACGGCTTTTGATTCTGCGCCGGGTGTTTTGAAATCCACCCAAGACGAGTCACATCGTAGAAAAATTTGAGCCAGCAATTCCAGCAGCAATGACTGTTGTTGCAGGGGTGAGGGCGGTGAGGTCAGGGCTTGAAACAACGCATAGAAACGCGATCGCAGTTCGGGTTCCCACACGATCGTTTCCTTAAAGTAAGGAATGCCAGGTCTGGAATAGTCGAACTGAGCCAAGGCCTGTTCGATCGCCGCTAAATCAATATAGATATTGCGAAATGACCACCCCACCGCCGCCGAAACCGCTTGCCCGGTATGCACCTCGCCTGGATTCAGCAGCTTCACGCTACCGGGATAATGCTGTTGATTTTCGCCCCGCAGCAGACAGCATCCCAATCCCCTTTCATTCACGCCAATCGTATAGGCCGCATGAAAGTGCTTGCCAAACTGCTGGGAAAACAGCGTGGCTTCAAACAATTCAAGGCCGGAGAGAGGGGGCTGCCATAAACAAGCGGATTCCGTAGGCGCATTCATCATCGGGCTCACTGTTGATCAACCGAGTCACTCAAATGCTGACACGAAACCGTAGATATAGCTGTTGAGCGGAGCCCAGCGGCGTTAAAGACCGTTATTTTTGTCCATCGACTTAACGCATACCGCCGCCGCGATCGCCCCCAGCGCTTCAGGGTGATCGATTAGCCAATCCGGCTCCGCTGCCACCAGTGCCTCCCGACTGTTAAACCCCCAGGTCACCGCTACCGCGCGAATGCCCGCGAACCGCGCCGCCTCAATATCGCGCACCTCATCTCCCACGTACACCGTCGCCGTCGGGTCAAACTGGTGACGTTCCAGACATTTCACCAGCAGCCTGCCCTTGCGAAACAGGGTGCCGCCGCCATCCACACTGAGAAAGCAGTGATCGAGCCCCTGCGCCGCCAAAAAAGCCCACACCACCTCCGGCGTGTTGGAGGTCACCACCGCTAGAGCACAGTCGCGCTGGTGCAGATCTTGAATGATCGAAGGCATGCCGGCACAGGGGGGAATCTGTTCGCTGTGCGATCGCAGCTCGGCCCGCAATCGCCGCAGCAGCGCCGGAATTTTGAGCAGCGGAATGCCCGAATAGCGAATCAGCTGACGCGCGGTCAGCCCCTTCAGCGCTTCGACCTCGGCCAAGGGCGTGGGTCGATAGCCAAACTCCGGGGCTAACTCATTGGTAATCGCCACGATCGCGGCCAAACTATCGGCGATCGTGCCGGCAAAATCGAACAAGAACGTCGTCAAAACAGACTTACCAAGGACGCCAATCTTCCCAATCTTCGTTGAAAATTGACGTATTGGGAAACTGGGTCGGGTTACCGCTCAATTCGATTTCGCGCCGCAGCTCATACATCAACGGATCTAAGTTCGGCAGGCTTTCCACCAGCTGATAGGGCATCACTTCATTCCGCAGGGCAAAGTCAACCGTGACTGCTGCCCCTACACCGACTGACCATTCGTAGGAATGGACGCGATAGGCCGCTGCCGCGATCGTGCTCATCGCCAGCCCCTTGCCCGCCACCAGCAGGTTGTCCACCTTTTGCGGAATCAGTGCCCGCAGGGGAATCTGAGTCGGGTACGCCTGCCCGTGGGCCTGCCGCACCCCCGGACGTTCAATGTTGCCGGGCGCTTCGGGCGGACTCTCTAACATGCAGGGGTGAAAGTCGATCGCATACTGGGCAATGCCAATCGAGTCGGGATAGATGCGCGATCGCTGCCGCTGGGGAATTTCACCCGTGGGCGTTTCATTCACAACCGCATCAATGGCGGCCTGCCCCGCCACCTCAATCCGCAGCGATTCGTAAGTCGCCGGATCGAGGTTTTCGATATAAAACGGATCGCTAAAGTCAATCCAGGTGAAATCGACCTCATTGATTTCAAAGCCGTCGTCATAGCCCCAGGAAGGCCGTCCGACAATGCGTCGCGCCTCGCGAATGTAGGGAAACTTCGACAAGCCGTGGGCCGTACCCATGGGCGTATCATAGCCAGTCAGCAAGCGGCTGTTGGGCGTCGGCTCTTTGAGGCTGTCATCTAACTGCGAGTCAGTGGTACCGATCAAAAACCAGTAGTAGAAGCTGAACGCATTTTCTTCGCCGCGTCGTAGGGTTTCCTGCCGCAGGCCGCCCATCCAGCCGCCAGGGGCCAACTGTCCCTGCGCTTCGAGCTGATCATGGGTATAGATCAGGTTATCGACCGCATTACCCGGACGGTAGTCGTTGCCCCAGGTCCAGTTTTGCATTGAGATATCGCCCGGTCGCGGTCGGGGCACTCCGGCAATCCGCTCTTCGCGCACGGGGTCGGCGCTCCAGATGCGGCGATAGGTAAACACGTAGTCGTAATAGTCTTGGGCGTCGTAGTCGCGGGTTTGCTCCCAGCTAAAGTACGGCTCGTACTGCAGGTAATAGCTCGGAATCATCTGCGGCTGCGGCGATTCGGTCTTTTCCATCGCGAAGGTGTAGGTAAAGCCCTGGGTGCAGTAGGGGTCGTTGGTTGCCACCGGCGATGAGGGGTTGAGGTGCGACTTGGGATCGAGTCCCAAGCGGTAAGGCACGTCGGCTAAGGCAATTAGTTCGCTCGTTTCAGTGGCTTCAATCACATACCACTGGGCCGGGCCAGCGGGCGCATCGGCGGGCGGCACAAACTGAATGATCGTTTTGTCGAGCCGCGCCGAATCTTCGTACTCGTAGGCGTCTTCAATGATGGCGGAGAGGGGTTCGGTATTGAGCGGCGGCGTATCGGGCTGTGGGCTGTGTTGAATGCCAATCACACTGTCAATTTGATTACCGGCGGTGTTAAAGGTCAAATCCTTTGGCACCGTAAAGGGAAACCACTTCAGCTCACCGTCGCCTTCGTCAGCGGCGTCTTCCAGCATGTCAAACAAGATGGCGTGAGCATCGTAGGGCAAAAAGCAGGTGGCGCTGACCCAACAGCCGCCCGGATCCAGCTCGCCATACTTGTCTTCGACGCGACGGCGCAGCTCGCGATACCCTTCGGAATAAAACAGCAGTTCGCGCTGGCGGCGAGATTCGTCCAGCGCCGTCGTTCCCTGGGACGAAATTTGTCCGCCCACCCAGTCGGTCAGTTCAGTCAGGCAAACAGTATGTCCGGCTTTGAGGCTTTGATAGGCCGCTGCCGTACCCGAGAGGCCACCGCCGACAATCAACAGGTCGCATTCCACAACTAAATCGGGGTCGCGGGGCAGGGCCGCTAACGCGTCGGTGGCCTGGGCCTGCACCGGACTGATGGTTAAAAAAGTGGGGGCGATGAGTGCGATCGCAACGCCAGCAGAAATTCCCGTTTGGCTCAATGGACTGAACTGAGGCATCAATGCTTCCTTGTAATACACTTTCTCAAAAGCTTAAGAGAAATTGCCCCCAGTTGTGGTTAAATCTCGTATTTTTTATACCCCCAGTGGGTGATCGCCATGGCGACTGAACCCCCGTTCGCGTCTGAGGGACTGACGTCTGATGAAGCGATCGCCTCGAACGACCAGCGGCAGCGGTATCAAACCTAGCACCAGGTCGATTAAGGCAAAGGCGATCGCCCCCTCGATTTGGCATAACTACCGCGTGAAGTGACCTCCAAATAATGAAGGTGCGTTGGCTGTGACTATTCTGACGATGGCAAAGATAAAAAATCGATAGTGGCACCTCATTCACCAGATGCTCAAGGCAAACTTTCTGGCGGCATTTTCTGTTGCTGACATCACATTTCCAGTGAGTCCTAACCCACACTGGAGGACGTTCATCTCATCGCCTCAGCAATCGCGACAAAGGTCTGCGCTCGCTGGCAGCACCTTACCAAAGCGAGATAATTTTCCACATTTAAATAAGAAGTATTTCGCGGCATTAAGAAAATGTAATTAAAGGCATATTTGGAATCAAATCATACAGAATCCCTCTCAAATCTTGCATAATTAAAGGAGAGAGTGTGTTGGGTTCTTTCTTGAGCGAGTCGTCGAGCCATACTCCGAACAGTTTTTGCAGCTAACCAGAGAACGTAAGTTTCACCCCTTTTTTGCAGCCGATAAGCTCAAAAAAGCAGGGTTTGAGCTTTTGCGCAAAAGCCGGTTCGGACGACTGCGAGAAAGTAGTGCGATCGCCAACCCATCTGAATCTTTTTGCGGGTGTTAGACCCCCCAATCAATCAGTGCAGTGCTGATCCATGATTCCTGGTCATTGATGTTAGGAGTGTGGTCAGGGTGCTGCGTGGGGAAGCTCATTAGCTGTCGCTTGTTTCAACCCTCAACTCAGACCTAAACCATGACGACTCAACCCATTTCTGATGAAGTTGCAATTAGAATTGCTCTCGCCGCGAGAGCCCTGCCGGACACTTCGGTCAGGGAGTTAATTGAAGCGTTGCAAACCAATATTGAGGGCGATCTGACCGAGGAAGCGCTGGGTCAGTTGACGGTGACTCAGCTCAAACGATCGTTTGGCAATATTTATGAAGTCGATGAAGGTGAATGTGAAGGGGAAGAAGCCGATAACGCCGATATCTTAGCTTTCAAAGAAGCGGTACGAATTTTGTGGGGAGAACAGGAGGAATGTGAACATCCTCTGCCCATCGAGCCTTATCAGGAAGGTGATATGCCCAATTCCCTGAGAATTGCGGTGGCCTCGAATACGCAAGAAAAATTAGACGGTCATTTTGGCTCTTGCCACCGATATCTGATTTATCAGCTTTCTGTGGATGAAATTAAGCTCATTGATGTGCGTTCGGCTTTGGAAGCTGATTTGAGTGACAGTAAGAACGAATTTCGGGTGGCCTTAATCAAAGATTGTCCGCTGCTCTATGTCATGTCAATTGGGGGGCCAGCTGCGGCGAAGGTGGTGCAAGCCAATATTTATCCGATGAAGGTGGAGCAAGGGGGAGAAATCTGGGAGATTTTGGCTGATTTGCAACGGGCGATCGCCACGTCACCGCCGCCTTGGTTAGCCAAAATATTAGGGGTGGGGGCTGATCAGCGGGTCAAAAATTACCGCGCTGCGAGCTAACCATAAGCCGCCCTGGCAGATATCAAACTCATCATCAAACAAAATCCCTGCAGCATCATGAATATTCACGGCAATCAAGAACGGGTGCGAGAAATTCAACAGGTCACGGGTCTCAAGCCCACCCACTTTGCTGATCTCGTGCGAGTATCACAGCTCATCTACGATCCTCGGGGTGGGGTCTCGGCGACAGCCTTAGAAGTGGACTGGTTAGAATTTGATATTCCGGCGGGCGTGGCGGAAAATTTGCGATCGCTCGGCCAAAAATATCAGTATGAATCGCCCCATGTGGATCTCGATTTAGTGTGGGATGACCTGACGCCCGAAACGCGCAGCTGGTTTATCGCTAACAAAAGCATTCTCTGGACGATTGAAGAAGCTTTTCCCGCCTTAGACGAGGACTAAAAAGCTGAACGGATGACCATCACGGCCTCACTCATCGACAACTCCGATCAACATCATCGCCAGAAAAGAACGCCGTTATCCGCCCGCATCTTTTTGATCAAGGGTGCACTCACTGACTCGAATCTCCAACGGGTCGATCCTTTCGACTATCCATCAGATTAGTCCGTATTCTTCTCAAGATATTCCACAGCACATTGATGACGATCTCGTCTCATTTAGGGAGCTACTTGAAAATAACGCCGCCATCATAGGGATTTGGCACTGCCAAACCCCTAGAGAAAACGTTTCCAAAAATGGGATGTTATTTAAGCGCAGATTCCTGAGCAATCACTTCCAAGGTTCCAAAAAGGCATTTAGTGTATTGAGCTAAAACGTTATGCAGCAGTACAGACAGTCGTGGGTTGGGGCAAGCGATCGCCAGTTGCTTCATAGGCAATGACTAGAGATTCAAGTGCCTCAGTGCCATTGCTGACGGCCTCTTCATAAGTTTCGCCGAGAGTGCGCCATGTCTGGCCCGGAAAATCAGGAAACCCGACCAGAAAGCAACTATCTTCCTCCGACCATTGAATGACCATTTGATACTTCAGCTTATTCATCTTGGGCTTCCTCTACCTGTCGAATGGCGCTTGAAACTTCTTTTTCTTGATAAGGCTTGGCATCTGCTCCATCTTTTCCAGAAACCGTTATCTTGCCTTGATAAAGCGGATGTACCCAGTTCGTGTGACTACCTTTGCCGGGCAGTACTTGAAATCCAGCCTTACGGAGTTGTTGTTTAAGCTCACGAATTTTCTTTGGCATCACGCCAACCGTTCTGGAAAGGCTTCATCGATCTAACACT
>JBHJJI010000366.1:0-29777 GCA_050042805.1 Leptolyngbyaceae cyanobacterium | reverse complement strand
TTTCCCGTCTCACCCGAGCAAATTCTATCGCGCGGTGAGCGGGCCTTGTTGCATCTAGAACTCCTCATCCAATTTTTTGTCAATTCCTAGCGCCGTCTATCGTGCCTACTGTTATGGCAGTCGCCAGTCCGGTTAGGATTTGGACTGCAGAGCCTCATCGTGCTGAGACGTTAAGGATTAGAGCGCTTCTAGGTGACCTCAGCACAGTGGCCAACGCCACAATTGCACCTGTTTGAGATTGCTTAAAAACAGAAAACCTGAGTGCCCGGCGAGCCAATCCTGCTTGCATAGCAAACAAATCTGGCCTCACTGGCGTTCTCTGGCTTTCAAAACACACTGATGGTAAGGGAAATCACTGAGGACAGTGATTTCTATGTCAATAAACTAACTTGAGAGCAACAGGCGGCGGAAGAGGGCTCTACCCCCTCATTAGAGATAATTTCTTGACAATTAAGTTTGAGATCTGGATTTCTGTGTTACACCATAGGAATTAATCAAGTCAGTACGCTACATATGCCGTTTGACCTCTTTGAAAACTGCTAACAGTTCCCTAAGGATATGAGTGAAGGAAACGTGCCATCCCACTCCAACGACGCTAACTCAGTAGACGCTTCGGCCCCGATCGCGAAACGACAGGCGTCAACGCCACCAAGATCTGATGACTGGGAAGTGGTCCCCCTTTCCGGTATTCCTCCCGTAGCGGCAAATCCTACGGCACCCCCCCCTTCAGCTGAGCAGATTTCAACGGATCGAGTCACTGAGCTACAGTCACGAGTGCTCGACCTGAATCAGTGTAATGAGGTGCTATTGGCTCGGGTGAACCAGTTAGAAGAGTCCCTTGAGCGATCGCAGCAAGCTCTGCAGCAAGAGGTTGAGCGATCGCAGCGGCTCACCCATGACGACAAAGTAACGGCTGCCCAAACCCAGTCCGTGGCTCAACTTTTGAGTGAATTAGAGCAGGCCAACGGAGCGCTAGAGCGTCAAACCATTTTGGCTGAGACCTTGAGTACTCAGCTACAAACCCACCAGGCCCGGAGTCAGCAGCTCGAACAAGAATGTGTCACCTTGCGTCAGGAAAAGACCGAACGGGTGCAGCAGTTGCGGGTTGCCGAAGAGACCTGTGTTGATTTGCGATCGCGTCTGCAACGTCAGCAACGCTACACGCTGCAGTTCAAAGCGGCCCTAGAAAAATGTCTCGACACCTCAGCGTTTAAACATACCTCTCACGGTATTGAGCAGGAAGGCATCGCCGATGAAGTAGCGGCTAGTCAGTCGGCTGCCGTTTTAGATCCCGCCATCATGCCACGTTCAGAACGCATTCAACCTTGGTCGGCAGGCACCATTCCAGCCCAGGCCGATCCTCAACTCCTCTCCCTAATGCGGGGCAAATCGACGCCCACAGCTGAGCCAACACTGCCCGCTGACGCCGATACGCGACCCGCTGCCACTGATTTTTCGCCACCGTTGCCAACCGTGTCTGAGCCTGCCGCGGCGTCCAAAGAACCGGCGATCGCCCCCACGAGCGAAGCCGAAAAGCAGCTCTGGCAAGACGTTGAGCGCGTCATCGATCATCCCACTCCCGTCACGGGTGGAGACCCAGTATCAACGGTAGAAACCGCTGCATCCGGCACCGTGGCGAACTCGCATCCGTCTCCAGCACCGACGCCCCCAAAAACCGTTCAATTTACTGAGCCCATTCCTTGGGGCAGTCCCATACAAACGGCAGCTTCAGAACCGGTTGCGCCCGCTGCTCCTGCCCTGACGCCCCGTGATGTCGCTGAAAATCTGAAAGCGGCGCTCGAAAACACCTCGGGATTCAGCCCTGAGTCGTCTTTTCCCTCAACGCCTGCAGTGCCATCGTCTGCTTCCTCGACGCCAAACTCAGCCGCCCCTCAGCCGTCACCGTTTGCCACAACCATCCCGGCATTAGATGCCATGAATACACCACAGGCTTCACCTTCACCGATCGTGCATCCGCTGCGTCCCACTCAGCGTAAGCGTAAATCTTTGTCGGCGGTCGAGCTGCCCAGTTTTCCACCCTTGCCGAAGGTTAAGCACGACTGACTTCTGGTCTGTAGGTCTGGCATTGAGATCAACCAGCTTCATGCGTCGACTCAACTGTAGACGAGCCTTCATTCTGAGCTCATGGAATCCTCCTCAGACTCATCACAGCGAAGCAACCTTGATGTCTATCCTGGTGCGGCTCGAATGACTGTGGTGTCAGTTGTTGAAGCGAAAAACTTGTTTCAATACCGCCAGACGTGAGCAGTTCCAAGAATCAATATGGGAAACAATTTTCCCAGCGGCGTTGAGGCGATACTCGGTCCAGCCTGAAATTGCGACGGGCGGTCGCCAGGGGAGTGGGGTAATCCAACTCAACGTCCAGTAGGTGTGAAAGGTCGTTGCATCTACCGGCTCAAGTCTGTGCAGTTTCAAACAGGGCTCGCGAAACCAGCGAGCAATAAAGCCAATCATTTGGCGATAGCGCTCTACCCCCCGAAAGCGATTGAGCGGATCTTGAAAATACACGTCTGGCGCATAGAGGTCATAGCTCTGTTCAGCAGGAAAGCGCGCATAGTCTTGGCGGATGCGATCGCAAACCGTCTCAATATCCATCACGCCTCCTCAGTCCACAATCGTTCCAGCTGTCGCTGCCAAGCCTCTAACGCCTGCCCCTGATAGTCACTATCGGCCATATCACCCATCATGCCCTCACTATAAAAGCGAGCGAGGGTTTGCAGGGTGGCTTCTAACGATTGCCCTTGCTGCTTGGCAACGGCAATGATTTGCCGAATCTGCTGCTCGATTAAAGTATTGAAGAAAGGACTAACACCTTCCTGTTTCATGACCAGTAACCGACTAATCGCCGACTCAAGGCGCGGTTCTGTCAGGCTCGCTCGCTCATCTTGAAATACGCCCCACAAAACATTTTGATGCAAGGCATAGCGAGCCTCTTGAGTTAGGTCAAAATTAGCGCGGAGGATTTCGGTGAGATAGGGTTGAGCAACTGGAGCTGGGACGATCGGCATCAGCAGACGCAACCAGCTTTGGTTTGCCGAGAGCAGCACCAGCAAGCGAAAATCGGCAGCTTCTACTTGCCAAGCATCCGGCGGGTTCACTTGCGTTTGTTCACCAAAGCGCCCTTGCAGGTAGGTTGTGATGTCTTTGATTTCCATATCCTCACCTTAACAAGGAGTCTGTTTCACAGAATGGCTTTCATTAAAAAAGAGCGTCGCCAGTAAGGCAACGCTCTTTTGACTAACCTTTGGAGATTAGACGGTTAGACAAGCCACTCTTCCACCGCGTCTTCTTTCGTATTGGTTCGACGGTAGGGCGTTTCACGATTGAACTTCATGTGAATCGCGCGATTTTGTTCACCGTCAGCCGCGACGGCAAAGATGGGATAGTCAATAAGCCCATCTTGGAAGGACATTTGGAATCGGAAAGTGCCATCAGAGTTGAGCTTGATGGGCTTGCCGCCAATCGTCACGGTCGCATCCGGTTCCGTTGCGCCATAAACACTCAGTTCAGCATCGGCCACTAGCCAAAACTCACGGGGGCGAATCGGCGGTGCCGACGCGGAGAAGCCAGCCCCTGACATGGTCAGCCCCGACATGGTCGGCACTTCGCCCGCCCACATACCAACACCCGAAGGGAAGACGTAGGAACTCACCGGCATGGCGAAAGAGCTAACTGCCGAACCCGGTACATGCTGCATTGAGCCAAACAGCGATCCAGCAACCCGCTGAGCTTCAGCAGATTCAGCCATGCCAAAGATTTCTTCGTAAAGCTCATTGCTGCCGTAGGCGGTTTCGACTCGTTTGGTGGGGTGAGTGAGGGTCTTAATCGTGGTGCCGCGCAGGTCTTGATCCCAACCAACGGTCATGAAGTGATCTTCAATCCAGTCGGAGGGGTAGACAGGGGGAATGTGCACCTGAGCCGAGCGGGCCAGCAACAGCCAGCGGCCATCGTTGCACAGGTAGCCGATCTCGATCGCATAGTCGCGATCGCTGACTGGGATAGGCAAGTACCATTCCCGAGCCATCTCATCACATTCGTACTGCTGCAAACTATGAGGGGCTTGATAATTCATATCGATGTCAGTGACATCGTAAAAACGCAAGGCTAAACGAGCCCCCCCCTGACGACGCAATTCTTCTTTATGGCTGTTAGGAATATCCCAATAGGTATAGGCCCACTGAGGGTCGCGGGGCATCAAAACGATCCGGCTCTCGCCATAGCCACTGGGCAAATCAGGCAGACCTTCATCCACTGATGCCAAGACTTCTGCAGGAATCGGCTCAGTTGAGGGAATAAACTTAGACGCTTCCACCTCGGTTTGGCCATCAACACTGGCGGCGGGAGCAGGGACAGAAGCGGTGCGACGAGTCTGAGCCGCCTGAATGGCATCAATCAGCTCAGATTTGCGCATTCGACTGTAGCGCGAGACCTCATACTCACTGGCAACTCGGCGCAGTTGCCGTAGCGTCATGTCATCAAGAGACGGGATCGACTGGGACATAAAGATTCACTCCTAACACGGTGAGATGGCCACAAAAATCGCTTGGGGATCGAAATCCACAATCTCGGGATCACGAGTTGGCCATACTATGACAGATCCTCACCAATCATGACAACCCCTCAGACGTATACCCCGAGGGACTTTTCACGGCAGAACAGGCTTTTCGGGGATCGCAATGTCATGAAAACAAGACATTGCGATCCCATCAATTAAAAATGACATGAATTCATTACTTCTAGATCTCCACTCGCTTACAGCCGATTGCAAAGGCGTCCAAGGTCATCGGCTAGCGGGCAACTGGCGTGGTTGAATAACGAATGAAAAAGTGTGTGCGAGGAGCGGGTAAGTGAGTGAGTTTTCCCCAAGTCAGTCGAGGGGGAGTCGGGTAATCAGCCGGATTCTGCCGCCCGCCATTCGATTTTGGTTGTCAACACAACTCGACCATGTGGAAAATTTGAACTTCCAGATTGAGGGGCGCGATCGCGACTTACTCTCAGGTCACATTCCGAAAGTCGTCCTATCTGCCCAGAAAGCTATCTATCAGGGCATTCATCTGAGTCAAGCTGACGTTAAAGCCAGCGGCATCCGCGTCAATTTAGGACAGGTAATGCGTCGCAAACCTTTGCGCTTGCTGGCCGCCTTTCCCATCAGTGGTCAGGTGTTTCTCACCACCGCTGATTTCAATCAATCCCTGCAGTCACCGCTGTTAGGCACGGGTCTCTATGACCTGCTGCGCCTACTCAGTCAAGCGCAATCAGAGGCGACTCATCTACAAGCGGTCTTACAAGCCTTACCCAACCGCACGGTGTTGCCACACTATTGCCCCACCGCCAGCATCGAAGCCGACCACATCATTTTGCGACTGATGCCCGATCAGCAAGCAGACCTACCGCCAATTGCGATCGCCACACAGCTGGTGATTCAAGATGGACATCAGCTCTGCCTTAAAGATCCTCACTGGCTGATGGATCCGGCTTCAGAAGGGTCAACCCCGCTGCCCAGTTTGCAGGGATTTGTCATCGACTTAGGCTCACAGGTGCAGTTAACCACCTGTGAAATTCAGGCCGAGCAGCTTTCTCTGGCCGGCACCGTGCAGGTTTTGCCGACGACTTGAAAGCGTTAGCGGCCATTCAGTTCACGTCAGCGATCGCGATGTGAGCATAGTCGCCTGTTCCGGCAATCGCTCACATCGAGGTCACGGGAACACCGCAACGGCAATCCAGACACCGTGCCGACTATGGCAAGCCGCAGTTTGATCAGATTACCTCAAATGCTTGAAATCACCATCAAATAGGCTTCTCAATTCTGACTTCCGACTTCTTCATTCCGACTTCTGCTATACCTGGCACCGCTGCGACTGAGTCGCCCGCCCTCTCCAAGCCCTGGACTCCGGTTCCCAGCCATTCCACGCGATCTACCGGCCCAACAATCAACAACTTTCAATAAAAGTGGCCAGGAAGCTCTGCCCCCAGTCACCGTGTTTCCTTAAACTGAGTTGGAATACTTTTGACTGTACCCATACATCTCCGTAAAACTGTTATGGATGAGATTGCACTTTGGCAGCGTTATCAGGACTGGCTCTATCATCACGAGGAACTCAACCTCTATCTCGACATCAGCCGCATCCGGTTTGATGCCGCTTTCATAGAGCAGATACAGCCGAAATTTGCCAAAGCTTTCGCCGACATGGCCGCCCTAGAGCAAGGGGCGATCGCCAACCCTGACGAAAACCGTATGGTTGGCCATTATTGGCTGCGCGATCCAGATCGAGCGCCCTCTCCAGCGCTCAAACAAGATATTCTGTCCACCATTCAAGACATCAAAATATTCACCCAGCAAGTACACACGGGTAAGTTATGTCCTCCTGGCCAAGACAAGTTCACCGACCTGCTGTGTATTGGCATCGGCGGCTCAGCCCTCGGCCCCCAGTTTGTGTCCGAAGCGCTGACTGCTGACCAGCCGCCCCTCAAAGCCCATTTCATTGACAACACCGATCCGGCGGGTATTGATCGAATTTTGAATCGATTGGGCGATCGCCTCGCGACAACCCTGATCATTGTTACCTCTAAATCCGGCGGCACGCCTGAAACCCGCAACGCCATGATCGAAGTTCAACACCGCTTTAAGCACTTGGGACTGAACTTTGCGAAACAGGCCGTCGCCGTGACCGGGATTGATAGCAACCTCGAAAAAGTCGCCATCCAACAGGGCTGGTTAGGCACCTTTCCCATGCATGGCTGGGTCGGTGGCCGCACGTCAGAACTCTCTTCGGTGGGGCTATTACCGGCGGCGCGCGAAGGCATCGACATGCTCGCCATCTTGAACGGAGCCAAAGTGATGGACGCGGCGACTCGTGTGGCAGATCTCCAAAAAAATCCGGCAGCGATGCTAGCGATGAGCTGGTACTTTGTCGGCGAAGGCCAGGGCTTGAAGGACATGGTGCTGTTGCCCTATAAAGACAGCCTGGCCCTGTTTAGCCGCTATTTGCAGCAGTTAGTCATGGAGTCTCTAGGCAAAGAAAGAGATCTCGATGGCCAAGTCGTTAACCAGGGCATCGCCGTCTATGGCAACAAGGGCTCAACCGACCAACATGCCTACGTTCAACAGCTTCGAGAAGGAGTCAACAATTTCTTTGTCACCTTTATTGAGGTGTTGAAAGATCGAGAAGGCGATTCCATCGCTATTGATGAGGAGGCAACAGCAGGTGACTTTCTCTGTGGGTTTTTGTTAGGTCCCCGACAGGCGCTTTACGACAATCAGCGAGATTCCATCACCATCACCGTCCCCAAGGTGACTCCCGCAATTGTGGGAGCACTGATTGCGCTGTATGAAAGGGCTGTGGGTCTTTATGCCGCGTTGGTCAATATCAATGCTTACCACCAACCGGGGGTCGAAGCAGGCAAAAAAGCTGCCGCAGGCATTTTACAACTGCAGACTGATGCCCTAGAGGCCGTTAAAGCCGCTTCCGGTGCGATGACGATAGCTGACTTGGCTGCCCATATCAACGCCACCGCTCAGATCGAGACCCTCTACAAAATCTTGCGCCATCTCAATGCGAACGAACGACATATCAAACTCTCGGGCGACCCCTCTGATTTAAGCAATCTGCAAGTTGAGAGTCGCTAGTTATCGGCTCAGGCGAGATGCGCGCAGGCATATCCGGGTTACCCCAAGCAATCATCCTCTGATACCCCGGCCCCATGACTTACTCCGGAATCAAGACGGTGACGGCCGCGATCGCCACGTACGTATCGTCGTTTTTGTCATTCAGCTCCGGAATCGCCTTGCCCGGTACGATCATGCCCCCTGACTCCAGGGTGAGCGTTTTGTGCCCAAACGGTAGAACAGCCAAGACCTCCTCCTGTCTAACGGTTTCGGGAAAGGGCACGGCCACCTGCACCGCCACCAACATCTCGCTGGGGTGATCTAAACCAGCCACTTCCCACACGCCCGGTAGCGCGTTGTGGGCGATCGCATCGCGCACCGCGCGGGCCGCCGCCACTGTGGGATCTTGACCATGCTGATCAACCCCCATGCCCATTTCAATGACCAGCCGTTTCTGAGCCATCCTGTTTTTCCTTAAACGCTTAGAGTCGAAAGCACAGACCCGCAACAGATATCGGTAACCGCTCTGGGTCTGGCCATCCTGGTTCGACTTAGTGGCATTGACCGAAAATATCCCTCACGGTTTTGGCATTGGGCAGCTCAAGCATTCGCTGCTGGAGCCGTATAGCCTTGAATATTCTCCGGTCGAAAGCGGCGGACAATTGGCGTTGCCAGTCGAATCTCAGCATCGGAACCTCGCACCACCAACAAATACTTGCCCGCATCTAAGCGATTGCGATAGGACAAGGCATCACCACTGCCCAATGCAGCTCCCACACCACCGCCGACAAAAAAGGCCCCCATCGCGCCTGATCCGGCCCCCAGTAGCCCCCCAATCACCTGGTTGCCCCAAGTACCCGCCCAGGGAAACGTATCTAGACCCGTGACCGCATTGAAACCAAAACCAGCAACAAACCCAAAGGGCACCAGCCAAACCATCATCAGCCGCGTTTGTTTCCAGGCTTCATTGGCCGGGTCGATGAGGCCGTATTCGTCAGCAGTTTTGTACCCCTTGCCCAAAATCGCCACTTCCCCCATTGAGAACTTGGCCTCTTCCAATGCGGAATAGGCCCCTTCAGCTTGAATGCGATCGCTCAACACAGCTATCAAATAATTCATAGGGCTCTAGCACACCGTTCCACTACATCAGAGTTGCTAGGCTTCATTATTACGTGTCAGTGCGATCGTCAGGTCTGAATTTTGATTGACCACCCAGCTCGTTCACCTGAAACTTAACCCGAAAACGAAGCCTGCCCTCGCGCTCGCTGATGAGCGTTTCTTCTTGCACAGGCAACTTGGCAAACGACTTTCCCAACTTAATCGCGATCAGGATTGGGTAATGCTCTGGCACCGATCTCACTGCTAGTCACAGCAGCTTTGACCCCACAATAACCGTAGCGCCACCAGACAGAAAAACCTCGAAGCGACAGCGCAACAAGGTAATATAGCAGCCATACCCTTTAAGGTGTGGCACCGTTGTAGCTAACTGCGTAGGTAATCATGAGACAGTTATTGACCCGTTTTTTCGCCCTCATTCTCGTCGCTGTAATTGGTCTTACCGGTTGCAACAGCGCTGGGGTGAGCGGGCAAATGTCAGGAGACTATCGCCAAGATACGTTGACCGTAATTGAGACCTTACGGACGGCGATCAATCTCTCAGCCGAAGATCCTGACAAAAACGCTGCAGAGGCCAACGCTCGTAACTTAATCAACGATTTCTTCTCGTTCTATCGCCGTGACAACGCCGTCGAAGGGCTGAGTTCCTTTGCCACCACCCGAACCGCCCTCAACGCTCTGGCCGGCCACTACAGTTCCTATCCTAATCGTCCGATCCCAGACAAACTCAAAAATCGATTAGAGCAAGAATTCAAACAGGTTGAAGCCGCTCTCAAGCGGGGTGCATAAGCACTTTAGCGGCAAATCCTCAACACCTTAGTCGGCTATCAATCGTGAATTGTCCGCCGCTATCCTGATTAATCGGGGACTGCCCGGCAACAATTGCCACGCTGTCTCCGCTAACGCGACGTCGGCTATCCATGGTCAATAGACACCGCACAAAGACTACCTCTTCTCAATCAAGGGGCAGTCTTTGTGGTTTAGCGGCCAACCTCTTAAAAAATAGTTTGACTTGGGCTGCTTGTCTTTGCTAGAATCGCAATTCTGTAGTGGAGTGCTGAGTAAAGGACATGAAAGTCCGCGCATCCGTCCGAAGAATGTGTGATAAGTGTCGCGTCATTCGCCGTAAAGGCCGAGTGATGGTGATCTGTTCAAACCCGAAACATAAGCAACGTCAAGGATAGTAGTATCTTTAGCGATCGCTGGACGAAGAGGGCTGGGCATTGGTGGAAAAGCATTTCACCGAGTAGCTTTAGTCACTGTGACTAAGCTGCACCGATATAGTGAAATTCAACGGGGAGAGAGGGGTCAGTGGCACGCATTGCTGGCGTAGACCTGCCGAGAGATAAGCGGGTCGAAATTGGTCTGACATATATTTACGGTATCGGTTTGAGTCGGTCTCAAGCGATTCTTGAGAAAACGGGTGTCAATCCTGACATCCGCGTTCGTGATTTGACTGACTCAGATGTTTCGAGACTGCGTGATTCCGTCGAGAGCGACTACGAAGTCGAAGGGGATCTGCGCCGTCTTGAGGGCATGAACATCAAGCGGCTGATGGATATTGGTTGCTATCGGGGGCGGCGTCATCGAGCCGGCCTTCCTGTGAGAGGACAGCGCACCCGAACCAATTCCCGCACCCGTCGCAGTGGCAAGCGCACTGTTGCAGGTAAGAAAAAAGCGCCTAAGAAATAACGTACTGACTGACGTATCCCAGCTCAACGTCTAGCGAATAGACGACGAGCAGGATCACGTCAGTTTTTTGGTGACTGAGCAAAGACGGCAGACAGGTAAATGGCTAAACCAACAAAAAAGACGGGTGGACGTAAGACCAAGAAGAATGTGCCCAACGGTGTCGCTCACATTCAGTCCACATTCAATAACACCATCGTGACGATTACCGACACCAATGGGGGTGCGGTTTCCTGGTCTTCGGCGGGTGCCAGTGGCTTTAAGGGTGCCAAAAAAGGGACTCCATTTGCTGCCCAAACTGCAGCTGATAGCGCCGCCCGACGCGCCATGGATCAGGGTATGCGCCAAATCGAGGTCATGGTCAGTGGGCCTGGTGCGGGCCGTGAAACGGCCATTCGAGCATTGCAAGCGGCTGGGTTGGAAATTACATTGATTCGTGATGTGACTCCAATTCCTCACAACGGCTGTCGTCCGCCCAAGCGGCGACGCGTTTAATTCGAGGTGTATTCAGAGTAGTGACAAGGCAAGGGAGGCACATCAGTGGCACAGTTTCAGGTTGAGTGCGTTGAGTCATCAATTGGCGATGATCAAAGTCATTACAGTCGTTTTTTGATTGAACCGCTGGAGCGCAGTCAGGGCATTACCGTTGGTAACGCATTGCGTCGAGTATTGCTTTCAAACCTCGAAGGAACAGCCATTACGGCAGTTCGAGTCGCCGGGGCAACTCACGAATTTTCGACTGTACCTGGGGTTCGCGAAGACGTTCTGGATGTTCTACTGAACATGAAAGAAGTGGTCCTCAAGAGCTACTCTGCTCAACCACAGATTGGCCGCTTACTGGTTCAGGGACCAGCCAAGGTGACGGCTGGACATTTTGATCTACCGTCTGAAGTGGAAATCATCGATCCTGATCAGTATGTTGCCACCGTGGCAGAGGGACATACTCTCGAGATGGAATTTCGGATCGAGCTGGGCAAAGGCTACCGGGCCATTGAACGGAGTCACGATGAAGCGGCCGCTTTGGACTTCATGCAGATCGATGCGATCTTCATGCCGGTTAGAAAGGTGAATTACACCGTAGAAGACGTAATGGAAGGCGGCTCTTTGAAAAAAGCCCGCTTAGTGATGGAAGTCACCACCAATGGCAGCTTGACCCCTCAGCAAGCCATGAGCGAAGCAGCCGCAATTTTGGTTTCGTTGTTCAATCCCCTCAAGGATGTGACGCTGGAGCCAAAATCTGACGAAGAGCCGAAAGAAGAAGATCCCACTAATCACATTCCCATTGAAGAGCTGCAGCTTTCGGTGAGAGCCTACAACTGCTTAAAGCGGGCTCAAGTCAATTCGGTGGCGGATCTCCTTGATTTCACTCAGGAAGACCTGCTGGAAATCAAGAATTTTGGGCAAAAGTCGGCGGATGAGGTGATTGAGGCGCTGCAGCAGCGTTTGGGCATCACGTTGCCTGCTGAGAAGTCGGCCAAGACTGCTTAGTCAAAGAATTTCCCCAACTGCAGTTGGGGAGTGTTTTCCGAAGCTTCACGCTTCGGATTTTTATTGTTGAGCTGTGTCAATTGTAAGGAGGGAAGTGACCATGCGCCATGCTTGTCGTGTCCCAAAACTGGGAAAACCGGCTGATCAACGCCGAGCTTTATTGCGATCGCTCACGACCGAGTTGATCCGAAATGGTCAAATTAAAACGACTAAAGCCCGCGCTCGAGCTGTTCGGTCAGAAGCTGACCGGATGATTACGCTGGCTAAAGATGGGTCTCTAGCGGCTCGTCGTCGGGCCTTAGGCTACATGTACGATAAAAAGCTGGTTCATGCTTTGTTTGAGCAAGCTCAGGAGCGTTATGGTGAACGTAACGGGGGGTATACCCGGGTGTTGCGGACAGTCCGTCGCCGAGGCGATAACGCTGAAATGGCCATTATTGAGCTGACCTAGCCACGCAGTTACCTTCTATCATGTCGCGTCCGACCCCCTTACCTGACCAATTGAATGCCCATGGCACCCCTCGATGGACACAACTCCAACGGGTGGCAATTGTTGTGCAGTATGTGGGTACTCATTTTCACGGCTGGCAGCGTCAACCCCGTGAACGGACAGTACAGGGAGATATTGAGACCGCGATCGCCAGTGTGCTGGGCGGGGCCGTGACGCTCTGCGGGGCGGGGCGAACGGATACGGGCGTCCATGCGGCGGCTCAAGTTGCTCACTTTCAGGCCCCGACGATGATTCCTGCCCAGCGCTGGGCGAGTATCCTCAACAGTCGCCTACCGGAGGACATTGTGATTCGGGCAGCGGCGCGGGTGCCAGATGATTGGCATGCTCAGTTTTCAGCGCAGTGGCGACGGTATCGGTACACCATTTATACCCATCCAGTCCCCAATCTCTTTATTCGTCCGTTCTCTTGGCATTATTATCATCAGCCTTTGAGCGAAGGGCTGATGCAAGCGGCCCTTGCCCCTTTGCTGGGTTACCATGACCTGACGGCCTTTCAGAGATCGGGATCCAAGCGATCGCACGCTTGTGTGGAGCTGCAGCATGTAGAATGCCGCCGCCGGGAGCAGTTTGTGACGGTTGAATTGCAGGCGAACGGTTTTTTGTACGGCATGGTACGTCTCCTGATGGGGATTTTGGTACAGGTCGGGCGGGGACTGCTCAGTGTGGAGGAGTTTACTCGTCTCTGGCAAAATCAACAGCGCGACCAGGTAAAATACGCGGCTCCAGCCAGTGGGCTTTGCTTGTTGCGAGTCGGGTACGAACACTTCCCCTTTCAGCCGAATATTTGGTACGACACCCAACCGCACTTTTGTTTTTCTCAGTTTTCTCCCCCGCTCGCCGTCTAGAATCTGTCGTTTGACCCCATTCAACGATCTTGCCAACCTTGCTCTGAACCTTTCAAAAGAAACCCATGACTAAAACCTACATTCCACCCGTTGATGCAATTGATCGTAAATGGTACGTCGTTGATGCGACCGATCAACGCCTCGGACGCCTAGCCACCGAGGTTGCCAGTATTCTTCGCGGTAAAAACAAACCCACTTTTACGCCCAACATGGATACCGGTGACTTTGTCGTCATTGTGAATGCGGAAAAAGTTGTCGTGACTGGCAACAAGTCCAGCCAGAAGCTTTATCGTCGTCACTCTGGACGACCCGGCGGCATGAAAACTGAAACCTTTGCTCAGCTTCAAGATCGAATCCCTGAGCGCATCATCGAAAAAGCGGTCAAAGGGATGCTGCCAAAGAATGCTTTGGGTCGGAAGCTGTTTACCAAGCTGAAGGTCTATGCCGGTAGTGAACATCCCCACGACGCTCAACAGCCTGAGACACTGGTTATCAACACGACTCCTGGAGGAAAATCATAATGCAAGCGACTGACAATACCGATCGCGTGGTTTATTGGGGCACGGGCCGCCGCAAATCGGCGATCGCTCGAGTACGTTTGGTGCCCGGCAGCGGCCAAGTCACGATCAATCGCCGTCCTGCCGAACTCCATCTGCAGGGCAACGCCGCTTATCTGACCACCGTTAAGGCTCCCTTAGAAACGCTGGGCCTGGAAAGTGAGTACGACGTTTTGGTTAACGTTCACGGCGGTGGTCTCACTGGCCACGCCGACGCGATTAAAATGGGAGTGGCGCGGGCTCTATGTGAGCTCGATCCTGAGAACCGGAAACCTCTCAAAGCCGAAGGTTATTTGACCCGCGATCCCCGCTGTAAAGAACGTAAGAAGTACGGTCTCAAGAAAGCGCGGAAAGCACCTCAGTTCTCCAAACGCTAATTGCAATTTCGACTGCAAAAATGTCTTTAGCGCGATCACGTTGCCCGGACAAGTTTTCAATAAATTCCTTCTACTGATTGAGAGGTCATGATGCCAAAAGCTGAAATTCATCCTGAGTGGTATCCCGAAGCTAAGGTTTACTGCGATGGCAAACTGATTATGACGGTTGGGTCAACCAAACCAGAACTCTATGTCGACGTTTGGTCGGGCAACCACCCTTTTTACACGGGCACTCAGAAAATCATCGACACGGAAGGTCGAGTTGAGCGCTTCATGCGGAAGTACGGCATGTCTGATTCGACGACTGAAACCACGAGTACTGACTCTGAGTAACTTTCTGTACTCCACGTTGAGTGGAATTCAGCGGGTCGTAATCGAGTCACGGAAGAAAAAATGGCCGAAGCTTATCTGCTCGATAAATTAAACTCGGTAAACCAAACGTTCCATGAGTTAACTCGGCGTTTGGCCGATCCGGACGTCGCGAAGGATCCGGACGAGTTTCAGCGGATTGCTAAGGCCCGCTCTTCTTTAGAGGAAACGGTTTCAACCTACGACACTTGGAAAGCGTTGCAGGAAGAGTTAACCGGTGCTCGTGAGATTTATCGAGAGTCGAGCAGTGATCCTGACTTGAAAGAAATGGCGGCGGCTGAAGTCAGCGAACTCGAAGAACGCCTTGACGGGTTAGAAGCCCGGCTCAAGGTTTTACTGTTGCCGAAGGATCCCAACGACGAAAAGAACATCATGTTGGAGATTCGGGCAGGAACTGGCGGTGATGAGGCCAGCATTTGGGCGGGCGATCTGGTCAGAATGTATTCGCGCTACTCCGAATCTCAGAAATGGCGGATTAAGCTGGTCAGCGAGTCCACCGCTGATATGGGCGGCTTCAAGGAAGCGGTTTTAGAGATTCAGGGCAACAACGTCTACAGCAAGTTGAAGTATGAGGCGGGCGTGCATCGGGTGCAGCGAGTCCCCGTCACTGAGGCGGGCGGGCGCGTGCATACTTCGACGGCAACCGTTGCGATTATGCCTGAAGTGGATGATGTCGAAGTTCATATTGACCCCACTGAGGTGGATATTTCGACAGCTCGATCCGGCGGCGCAGGTGGTCAGAACGTCAACAAGGTTGAAACTGCGGTAGACCTATTTCACAAGCCCACGGGTATTCGAATTTTTTGCACGGAAGAGCGATCGCAGCTGCAAAACCGAGAACGTGCTATGCAGATTTTGCGCGCTAAGCTTTACGAAATGAAGCTGCGAGAACAAAAGGAGGCGGTCACCTCAATGCGGCGATCGCAGGTGGGCACCGGCTCTCGTTCTGAGAAAATTCGCACTTACAACTACAAAGACAATCGCATCACCGATCATCGATTGAATCAGAACTTTTCGCTGACTCCGGCCTTAGAAGGTGATATCGAAACGATGATTCAATCTTGCATCACCCAGGATCAGCAAGAACAGCTGGAGTCGTTAGCGACTTCAGAGTCTGCGGCTTAGCATCAGCTTCTCTACAGAAACTGGGTCATTAGCTGACGACTTAGTCGTAGAACGGGTGAACGAAATTTTGTGCGGGATGTTTGTACTACAGCACAGAAGTCATCGCTAAACTGGGATTTCCAGACTGCGACTTAGCCTTGAAAAGCCCTGGTTTTTGGGATGCCGCGCTTTTTTTCGTTCACCCGTCGTAGAACGAGCTATTAGACTGTTAGCAGTAGCGGCAGAGGACAGACTCCATGGCCCGGTTTCTTCATCTGGCAGATATTCATCTTGGGTTTGATCGATACAACAGCCCTGAACGAACCAAAGATTTTTTCTTTGCGCTATCTGATGCGCTGCAAAAGTATGCGATCGCAGCAGCCGTCGACTTCGTGATTATCGCCGGTGATTTGTTTGAGCATCGGGTGATTCAACCAGCCGTACTCAACCAAGCACAAATTTGCTTTCAGCAACTTCAAGCCGCCAACATTCCCGTCTTAGCGATTGAAGGAAATCACGACAACACTCCCTACGGTACCTCCACGAGCTGGCTCAAATACTTATCCCAGTGGGGGTTGATTCGTCTTTTGGAACCGGGCAACTTAGCGGCTGGCGAGCCGCTTTATTCCCCTTGGGACGACACCCAAAACCGGGGAGGATATATCGATTTGCCCTGTGGCGTGCGCGTGCTGGGGTCAGCCTGGTATGGGGCCGCAGCCGTGCAGGCGATCGCTCAAATTGCCGACGCCATTCCCACGCTTCCCCCTGGCCCCAAAACCACCGTCCTCATGTTTCACCACGGTCTTGAAGGTCAAATTGCTCGCTATAGCGGTGCCCTGAGATATTCAGAACTGCTACCCCTCAAGGAAGCCGGGGTTGATTATTTAGCATTAGGACATATTCACAAAAACTATAGCGAGGGCGGCTGGGTCTTTAACCCAGGCTCCATAGAAGCCAACAATGTCGAAGAAGGAAGCTTTCGGCGCGGTGTTTACCTGGTCGAAACAACCGAACAAGGTATCGAAGCAACGTTGAAACAAGACTACCAGCAGCGTCCAATCGTTCGGCTAGCCGTCAAAGTCAAAGGTGAAGAGAGTCAAGACGAAGTGATTGCGATGGCCCAAGCCCAAGTCGCTGAAGCCATTCAAAATGGCAAGCTGATCCCGCAAGCGAACCCCATCGTTGAATTGCGAATTGAGGGGCAGGTGGGCTTTGAGCGCTTGGAACTGGACACAAAAGAACTGCAGAAAACTCTACAGTCGATGAGTCAGGCTCTGATTTTTCTATTGAAGTATGACGTCGAAGATCGAGATTTTGACTCACCCTTGGCGGAGGACGTGAGCCGCGAGCAGATCGAGCGGAGTGCATTTCTTGATCTGTTAGCGGGACATCGAGATTATAAAAAGCGCGCTGACAATTTAGCCGCAGCCTTGATTGAGCTCAAGTCAAAGCGCTTAGCCGCGCAAAGCGATGATGAACTTTACCAATACCTAGAAAATTTGCTAGTTCCTTAACATCGGGCAGCAGCAGCTTAAAGCGGGAACGGATCGGTGAACGTACATTACCAAGACGTTGGCCTGTTTGAGAGCCTCCGGGCAATTGAGAAACGTTGAACGGCTGTCTGCAAAGTGTGGGAACGCGGAGATAAGGGGAAACAGGCTCAGGTTTTAGCAAAACCTGCCAATGACTGAAACGCCATCGGCAGGTAAGCGAGAAGCTCGTAACGGCATAAGAAAGTCACATACCTTCAAGGGATGACTGAAGCGTTGCCCTGATGAATGCCTAAGCTGACCGAAACCTTGCTCAAGACCCCACTGAGGCAGCGGCTGGCTCCATGTTTGGTGCTTCAGAGGTCATCTGTTGTTGCCAAGGTTGCCGTTCTTCGGGATCAACGGCTAAGCGATGACAAGGAATGGTGTCAGATAGAATAGCACTGGCCATCATCCCGGTATGGATCTCTAGCTGAGCTTCGGACACAGCTTCAAACATTAATCTCTGACCAGGAAAAACAACTCGCTCAAAATACCAATTGTGGACATTAGTAATGCGAACAACCTGCATCTTACTGGTGGCATTTACATAGCAGCAAAGCATAGATACGGACTGGTCAGAAGGCAGATGGTCAATGATCTGAGTCATAAGAATTCAAGGGCGAACCACAATAGACGACTGATTGCAAGTTAACACTCTTGAACAGTGATTGGTTGTAAACGCGACTACCATCGAACCCAAACCCCTTACAAGCTGGTACATACTGCAACAGTTTGCAACTGTTTGCCGATGATCGTGGAGAGGCGACCTCACATTTTATTCAAGAGCCAATGCTCAAATGCTCTCGTTGCATAGGTTTCCCAGGATCTTAACGTTATTTAGTATGAGTCTCGCAAACTTAACGAACAACTTGGGTATATGCTTCCTACTCTGAATTCTAGGCTGATGCAAAATTGATCCCCACTTCTCTAAAAAGTGAGCTATCACCTTGAAATTAGCACCTTTAAAGGTGTCCAAAACTACCAAATCATTCTCAGAGATGTCGTCTTGCCAACTTATTGATTTTCTAAATCAATCGTAAGACCATAAATGCGGCTCTAGACGATATAGATATTTTTCTGGGATAGACTTTGAAACTATTTTTGTCACCTGCGATTTGGTGTTGAAAAATACTTTTTAACCCTCAGAGACTAGTCCGAACTTGTTGAACGGATAACGTAGACTGGAGGCTGTCATCATTTAGGTTGTATATGGCTTGCAGCGCCTTGTTCTCAGCTCCTAACTGATAGAGTTGGTGCGGGCGCGGTAAGGTTGGACTCCAAAGCCTGTTGATCGTTAATGGATGACGCGCTCTAGGCAGCGATCGCAGAGGAAGGTAAGTGGCATGAAGCGGGTTCGGCTCCTGGTCATCGGCTTGGCCGCAGTGTTTGGATTAGGGATGGCGCTGTGGGCAATCGATTTCGTGCTGCGAGCCCAGGCTGCGATCGCCCTCCTATCGCCATTACTCGCCCAGATTTTTTTAATCGCCGTGATCGGCTTGACCGTGGCCACGATCATCGGCAGCCTGTATTATTTTCGAGCTTTTCTCAGACCACAACGGCGATCGCCCCCCGTCTTGCCAAAGGCTAAAGGAGACGTCGCGACGGTGGCAATCGCGGCAATTGAGCAGCAGGTGGCGCAGATTCAAGACGAGGTGGCCCAAGTTGCGCTGCAAGAAAAGTTGCAAACTCTCACAGACCGGTGGCAACAGCGAGACATTCACATTGTGCTGTTTGGCGTCGGCTCAGTCGGCAAAACATCCATCGTCAACCGATTGACAGGGGATTTGGGCGGTGCCGTCGATGCCCCCATGGGCACCACATCAGGGGCCGCGACCTATCCCCTCAAAATTGCCGAGTTAGCCCAAATGATTTGGCTCACCGATACCCCCGGTTTGTTAGAAGCCAGCGCCGAGGGGCCAAGTCAAGAAGCGCAAGTGCGTCAACTGGCCACTGAGGCTGACCTACTGTTGTTTGTCATTGACAATGATCTGCGGCAGTCGGAATATGCCTTGGCGCGATCGCTGCTGGACATCGGCAAACGACTCATCATTGTGCTCAACAAAGCGGATTTGTTTCCTGATAGCGATCTGCAGGCAATTTTGGCCCAGGTAAGAGGGCGCTTGCAGCCTGACTTAGCGGCAGCTGATGTGGTTGATATTGCCGCCAATCCGCAACCCATCTCGCTCACGACCGGAGAAGTCGCCCAGATGGAACCCGATTTGTGGCCCCTAGAAAAGCGCCTGACTGAGGTATTGCGCGATGAGGGGGCCGATCTGTTGGCCGATTCGCTCTTGCTGCGATCGCAGCATTTAGGAGAGGCGGCTCGCCAACTGATTCAAGCCCAACGCCACCAGGCCGCGAATGCGGTGATTGAACGCTACCAGTGGATCAACGCCGCAGTGGTTGCAGCAACGCCGCTACCGGGCATCGATCTGCTCGCGACTGCGGCCATCAACGCCCAGATGGTAGTGGAGCTAGGGCGGGTTTATCAATTTGAGTTGTCTCTCCAAGAGGGCAAAGAACTGGCCTATACCCTGGCCCGCACCTTGACGGGACTCGGCATTGTGAAAGGGGCGATGGGGCTATTGGCATTGGGGCTACAGACCACGATTCCCACGGCGATCGCGAGTCGGGGCGTGCAAGGCATCAGCGCCGCCTACCTAACACGCATTGCGGGCAAAAGCTTTATGGATTATTTCACCCAAAACCAAGACTGGGGCGATGGCGGTATGGGTGAAGTGGTGCAAAAGCAGTTTCAGCTCAACCGCCGCGAACAGTTCGTGCGGGAATTTATCGCTGATGCGATCCGCCATTTGCAAGCAGCCTCTCCAGTTTCCCTTGACTTACCGATCCGACAGAGGGCGGAAGAAGAAATGGAGTCATAGGCAGCAGATGACAGCATAAAAATTCGTTCAGCAAAACCCTGAATCGATTTCGTCGAACGAATTTTCAGTGCTTGCAAAAATGGCTTGGCTAACCCAGGTGAAGGATTAAGCTCGCTTGCTAATGGGAATTGTCCTGACCTTCGTGGCCAGCCCCAATCTCTGCAGCAGTCGAATCGTCTGCCAGGTCACATCAATTTCCCACCAGTGCCAACCCGTCTGAGCCGAATGGGGAAACGTGTGGTGATTGTTATGCCAGCCTTCGCCGTAGGTTAACAGCGAGACCCACCAAAGATTGCGCGCATTGTCGTCCGCGTGGAAATTGCGATAGCCCCAGCAGTGGGTCGCCGAATTCACAAACCAGGTGGAATGCCACAACAGCACTGACCGGGCAAAGACGCCGTAGACGACGAATGACCAGCCGCCGAGGGCATAGAGCAGAATGGCAAGTGGCACTTGCAACAGCAGAAAGTATCGATCAAGCCAACGGTAATAGGGGCTTTTTGCTAAGTCAGGTGCATACTTGGAGTATTCATTAAAAGCGAAGGATTCGTGTTGAGGTTTCAGTATCCAGATAATGTGGCTCCACCAGAAACCGCGCTTGGCTGAGTAAGGATCTTTTTGCGGATCTTCGGTAAAGGCGTGGTGTTTACGATGTCCCCCCACCCAAAAAATTGGCCCGCCTTGAGTCGCTAACGCCCCAATGGTGGTCAATACATACTCTAACCACTGTGGCACGCGAAAACTGCGATGACTCAACAGTCGGTGATAGCCCAAACAGATGCCGACGCTGCCGAACAGCCAGTGAAGCAACAGCATGACGCCCAGCGCTGACCAAGAAAAGAACCACGGGGTTAGCAATGCCAGGAGGTGGAAGGCCGCAAAGAAAAGGACAGTAACCCAGTCAAGAGTATTTCTATAGCCGGGTCTGACCACAAGGGGATTTGAGTTCATGGGATGCTTTCTGAATATGTGATGGTTTCAGGCAACTGCCTGTTATGGTAAAGCAAGTGCCACTTGCACAAAGCTAGCGTATCGAGTTTTCAGCCATCATGCAAGGGGTGTTTTCCATTTACATGCAAGTGACACTTGCTTTGATCGTCTATGACGACTTTATCCACACGCGAACGACTCATTCAGGCGGCGCTAGCGCTGTTTTTGTCGCAGGGAGTTAGCCAAACCACGACGCGCCAGATTGCCGATTTAGCGGGCGTCAATGAGGTGACCCTATTTCGCAATTTCGGCAACAAATATGGGTTGTTGCAGGCAGTTATTCAAGCCGCCCCGACATTTCGCGATTTAGGCGAGACGTTGATGCAGCAAACGATCGCGACCGGTGATCGCTACCAAACGCTCAAAACCTACGCTAGTGAGTGTCTGCAGGCGCTAGAGCAAGCCCCCGCGTTTGTGCGATCGCTGAGTGGTGAAGCCGATCAATATCCCAGCGAAAACCGTCAGGCCCTCGGCCAACGATTGGATGAAGCCAGTCACTACGTCGCGCAATATCTCGAACAAACCATGCCCGCGAGTTCATTTTCCTCCGTCCGGCTGGCGGGCTTTTTGGGTGCCCTGCTGATTGGGTACGTGGTGATTGAGTCCACCAGCGATGACCATCACCTGTGGGCTCATCGCGAAGACTTTTTGGATGGACTCGTCAACCTGCTGCTGCGGGGCACCACGCCCGCAACCACCGCAGAGGGTTCTCTCAGTGACAACAGTCGCCCTGATCACGATGTCGTTCAAGATCTCCCCGAACCGATTGCCCATCAAATCCTCAAGCAGGCAAAAGCAACGGGGCTGGAAGACTACGCCCTGGCCTATGTGCTCTTTGGGGCCGGACTCTCACCCCATGAAATCGAGTGGCTGGAGCGATCGCACCACTTAAGTGACAAATCACAGCACACCTTACAGGTCGGCAACCGTCAAGGGGCCATTAATCAATGGATTTTGGGCAAACGCTACGGTTCTTACATCAACAATCCCCTGACCAAATGGGTCAAAAGCCGCAAAGATAGCCTCCCTTACCTGTTTTTGCAAGAGGAAGCAGAAGCGGCAATGACCGCCGCTGAGGTCAGCCAAAAATGGGCAGTGTGGACGGCAGACTTGACGCTGCCCTATCAGACAAATCCTGATCAAGCCAAACAGACCTGGTGTGTCGAGATGCTTATGCGCGGCATGGGGATCGATAATCTCAGTATTCTGTCAGGCCTGTCTGCCGACCAGCTAGCCCCCTATCTCTGTCGTGCGCGCGAAAAAGCGGCGCTCGAACAAGCCCGTCAGCTCGATCAAAATCAGGCATAGGATGTTCAAGCCAGGGGCTTCTCAACCCCAGGAATTTGCGGCACCGTCACTCTGATGACTTCGAGGAAACGCTGTAACCGGCGAGGGCGATGTCTACCGGGCAATGAGGCCGCGTGAATGGTCAGTCGGGGTGCCCGCCATTGGGGCAATACATCCACCAGCGTCTGATGGTTGAGATCATCTTCAATCAACCAGCGGGGCATGATGGACAGGCCCAACCCGGTCACCGTCGCTTTGTGAAGCGCAAAAATATTGTTTGTGGTCATTCGTACCGGCGGCGATACCACAACCGTTTTCCCTTTGGGGTTGGTCAAGGGAATCTGTTGACCTTCAAACGGCTCCAGCGCCACCCAGGGAAACTGCGCCAGATTAGCAGGGGCTTTGGGGTTGAGGCTCGTTGCCAGTAATGCTGGAGCGCCCACCACCAGGCGTTCAACCTGACCTAGGGGCTCGACGATCAGCGATTCATCCCCGACTGAGCCAATTTTGATCCAGCAGTCACACCCCACTTCCGCAAAGCGAATGCGGCGATCTTCAAGCTGCCAAGAGAGCGACAGTCGTGGGTGCTGCTGCTGAAACTGCAGCAGCGTATCCAACAGGTGTAGTTGCCCTAAAGCCACGGGCGCGACGATCTTCAGGGTGCCTCTGAGAGCCTCTGTAGTCTCTAGGTGCTTCTCTTCCAAAGCCTCCCACTCATCCAGTAGCTGCCGCGCATCAGCCAATAGTTCAGCCCCGGCGGCGGTCAGCGACAGGTCGTGGGTGGTGCGACGCATCAGCTGCGATTGAAAACGCGACTCTAACTCTGCCAACTGGCGACTCACCGATGGCTGAGACAGATTCAAATCGCGCGCGGCGGCACTGATGCTACCGGCATCGGCAATGCGCACAAAGGTTTGTAGTAGTGTGAGTCGATCTAACGATTTGCTCATACGCAAAAAGCATAACAGCTATTTTTATCACTCGTCTACCAAATACCTAGAGCTGCTGCCATAGTGGGTTCAGGCCACAGATAACGTGAATGATGATGAAAAAGAAAACTTTGGTAGTCGGGGCTTCAGGCGGTATTGGCCAGAACCTGATCCAGTATTTATCGGGACTCAATGATTGGGACATTGTCGGTCTGGCAAGAAAAGAACCTCAGGTTTCCAGCCGGGCTCAATTTATCGCCGTCGATTTGCTAGATCGAGATCGCGTGCAGGCTCAGCTCCAAGATCTGACGGATATTACGCATATTTTTTACACCGCTTTTTACGGCGGGCCGACGTTCTCTGGCCCCGTCGCAGAAAACCTGGCGATGCTGACGAATGTGGTCGATGCCGTGGAGGCGATCGCCCCACAGCTCAAGCGCATCGTCTTAATCCAGGGTGGCAAGGTCTATGGTCGACAGTTGGGGCCGTTTAAGACTCCCGCTAAAGAATCCGATCCCCGTCATATGCCACCGAACTTTTACTTCGACCAAGAAGACTTTTTGACCGCTAAGAGCGCTGGCCAGGCTTGGAGTTGGACGGCTCTCGGAGCCGAAGCATTTTGTAGTGACATGGTGGGGATTCCTAGCCTGCCTCTCTTGATCGCGGCCTACGCGGCGGTATCGAAGGAACTCGGTTTGCCCCTCCGGTTTCCCGGTTCACCCGCGGCCTACAACGCTCTCGTTCAGGTCACCGATGCCGGATTGCTAGCAGAAGCCATGACCTGGGCAGCCACCTCACCTCAGGCCGCCAATGAAGCCTTTAACCTGACCAATGGCGATGCGTTCCGCTGGGCTGATTTGTGGCCTCAATTCGCCAAGTTTTTCGACATGGCCTATGCCCCACCGCAAGCTATTGCACTGACAGAAGTAATGGCCGACAAAGCCGAGCTGTGGAACCGCATCGTCGAGAAATACGGACTGCAAGCCTACGGCTTAACAGACCTGGCAGCTTGGCCCTTGGGTGATTTCCTCTTTCAGTGTGACTGGGATGTCTTGCTGAGTGCCACCAAGGTGCAACAGGCTGGATTTCACTCGGTGGTTGACAGCGAAGCGATGTTCCTATCGTTGTTCCAGACATTTCGCGATCGCAAAATTGTTCCCTAAACGAGGTCTGCACTGTGGAAAAACAGCGACCTCTTATCAAGGGAAAGATCGCCTCGATCTCAGACTTTCATCCTCACCCGAATTGCAATCGATTCTTATTCAGGAGAATGACCATGACCTCATCTTCATTTGTTTCCCCTGCCAACCCCACCTTTGCAATCGGCGGTGACCTGACCGTCAACCGCTTGGGTTACGGGGCGATGCGCCTGACCGGCCAACCGAGCAACTTCGGCCCCTACGCTGATTGGGAAGGCGGTAAAGACCTGCTGCGTCACGCGATCGCGCTGGGCGTCAACTTCATTGACACTGCCGAAGCCTACGGGCCTGGTGATAACGAAGACATCATTGCCGATGCGCTGTTTCCCTATGCTCAAAACCTGGTCATTGCGACAAAGGGCGGCATCTTTAAGCCTGCGCCTAACAACATTCAAGCGGATGGCCGTCCTGAGAGCCTACGACGGGGTGTTGAAGGCAGCTTACGCCGCTTAAAGCAAGACCAGATTGACCTTTATCAGCTGCACCGTCCTGATCCCAAAGTGCTGTTTGAGGAATCAGTGCAAGCTCTGGCAGCGCTAAAGCAAGAAGGGAAGATTCGGCATGTAGGCCTCTCAAACATCACCCTCGAACAGCTACAGACGGCTCAGACGATTGTGCCAATTGCTTCAGTGCAAAATCGCTTCAGTCTGAGCGATCGCACCCATGAGGCGCTGCTCGACTACTGCACAGAGCAAGATATCGCCTTTATTCCCCATGGTTCTCTCGGGGCACATCCGCTCAAGCGCGGCACACCACTGACTGAGGCCAGTGGCATTCTGGCTGAGATTTCGCAAAACCATGATGCCAGTGCGACTCAGGTTGCTCTAGCGTGGCTGCTGCACCGAGCCCCGAACATCCTGCTAATTCCCGGCACAACCACGATCAGTCACCTAGAAGAGAATATGCAGGCAAGGGAAATTCAGCTATCGCAGGCAGAATTTGCTCAAATTGATCAGCACTTTGCTGAGTGATCGGACCCGCCATCAGCAGTGACGCTTGGCTTCCTGCTTTGAGGGAAAATGTTGGCCCTGCCTAATACCAACTCGCAGTGCTTGGACTCCCGGCAATTTTAGAGACGCAGGGGAGCAGTGGGGCAAGGGGGGCAGATGTGGCGTCTTGTTTTAGAGACTCGGTATAACAGTAGCAGCTTCAGAAAAAACTCTCTGCCGGAACATCAGGGAGTTCCCGCAGCAAGCTATCCCAGGTTGAGTGAGCCTGCAGCGCTGCGATCACTTGCGGCAAAGGGGCAGGCCAAATGTTGGGATAGTCAGCCTCCTCGGCTAACCGAATCGCGTAGGCCAACTGTTCTTGAGGCGGGGTGAACTGCGCCGCGACGCCCGGCTTGTTGCCTCTGGCATCGACCCGATACCAGCCAAATTCTGGGAGATGAATGGCGTTAAAGCCGTGCAAGCTGTAGGGAGGGCCGCTGTCATCAACGCTCAGACGCTGATAGCAAAAGCCAGCGGGAATCTGATTAGCCCGCAGCAGCGCCGCCAGCAAATGACTCTTGGCAAAACAGTATCCTGTCCGATATTTGAGCACATCAGAAGCCCGACAGGTGACCGGATTCATCTGATGGTCAGAGCTGTGAAAGATCTCGTCACGCACCCACTCAAAACAGGCTTGGGCGATCGTGATCGGAGTGTCACAGGCCTGGCCAATTCGCTGTGCCAGCTTCATCACGTCGGGGTGTTGCCAGTCGATGACATCATCAACCTGCAGATATTGGCAAAGATCAACGGTGGTGGGGCTGGGGGACGGGGGACTCATGGCGGCTCAGGGAAACGGATATGGCAGAATGCGGCATGAAGAAGTCGGCAGTCAGAATTCAAAAGTTGATCTGAGGGTGATTTCAGACATTGGGGGTGACCTGATCAAACTGCGGTTTGCTATATCACAGTGTTAACGATGTCAGGGCGGACAGCAACCTAGAAAGGGGCCGCACTCAGCCGTTGGGATCGCCCCAAATCATGATTAGCTCGACGGGTGGCAATATCGGGAATGTCCGATGGCGGGGGCTGCTGCACGAGACGTGGCCCCAAGCTTTGAGCGGTTGGTGGGGCATTCTGTAGGAACAGCGGCGACGAGCCTTGCGGCTGAAACCAGCATGGTGGCAAACGGTCGAAAGTGACGGGTCGGCCTGACAAGGTTACCGATGGTGACATCTCACCGCTGAACAGAGAATATAGCGTGATTTCAAGGACAAGTTTAAAGACGTGACACTCATGCCAAACCGCTCCAGGGCCTTAGTCTTGGGATTATTTTTACTGATCGGGTTGGTTACACTCGTGAGCTTTGCTGTCAATATCAGAGCCATGCTCCTGCTGGAGAGTGCCTTTCGAGATGGGACGGACTGGATTGCCGATTTTCAGCGCCTTACTCAATTCATGATTGCCCAGCTCATCTGGCGCGGCACGGTTGAAAACACAGCTGATTTGAGCGGGATTGATGCTTTCAAGCTCACCAGTCTACATATCCGCACCAATAATCAGATGGTTCTCTATCTCGCTCTGCTTGAAGTCGCTTTGGTCAATAGCTTTGGTGGGTTGCGGCGAATGCCTCAATTACGCATCAGTGCCAGTATTGGGTTTGCCATCGTCGCGCTGGCAACGCTGGTAATCCTGCGCATGAGTGAATCTTTGGGAGGATTTTAGCGGGTTAGCGTCGGGCAGGATGTGCCTTTGCACCCGACCGCCTCAGGTTACAAGAAACGATTTGTGTGATGCCGGGAGCATTTGTCAGTTTCTCAGTAGCGATCGCTCCGTCGCTGGGTACAATTTGTCTGTCATAGCTTCACGTTATGGGGGCGATCTTCGAGAAGACAGGGAACACGATGCCAAGACCCCCCAGAACTCCCAGCGAATATAACGTCCATCTGCTGTTTGATGGCGGTCACCATCAAGAGGTCAAATTTTCGACCATTCAAGACTTTCAAAAGTGGTACAGCGGTGAGTTTGTGCCCAAAGCGACATCGGATGAGTTTATTAGCGTCCCTGTTCCTAAGATCAATCCGGGCGAATATATGGTCATTCGCCCCTCTCGCCTGTTAGCCATTCGGGTTGAGCCCGTCTTTAGTTCCAGTGTTGAACGGTATTAAGTAGTTGAACGGTTTTGAGTAAACGATTCAGGGCATTAGCCACGCTCGGGGCGATCGCGCTCTTGATTCATCCAGGCTTAGATCCGGTGATTGCCGAGGGGGGCAGTGAGCCCTTATCCGAGTCGTCAACACCGGCACTGCCGCCGCTGCAGGGATTAGAGCGCTGGCCCGACATCGCCTTCAACGATGATTTGCTGTGGCAGGGGGAAGCTTCATCGGCTCAGCTCCAGCTGTTGACGGCGATCGCCCATAGCCTCGCTTATTTAGACACACCCGCTGCGGCCACCGCCTACGAGAATTATGCGATTCCGACAATTACCCGCGATCGTGTGCGCCGTAGCTTGAGGCGATTTCGCACCCTGCTGCTAACCAGCGATTCACCCACCGCATTTGATGCCGCTGTGCGACAAGAATTCGCGCTCTATCAATCCATCGGCAATGATGAAGTGGGCACCGTTCACTTCACGGGCTACTTTGAGCCCTCCTATGCCGCCAGCCGCACTCCCACCGCCGACTATCGGTATCCGCTGTATCGCCGGCCCGCTGAATTAGACGACTGGCCCCTGCCCCACCCCACCCGACTGGCCCTAGAAGGTCGCGACGGTTTACAGGCTGCCAATGGCCCCCTGCAGGGACTAGAGCTGGTGTGGATGCGCGATCGCCTCGAAGCCTTTTTGGTGCAGGTGCAGGGCTCGGCGCGGTTGCAACTGACCGATGGCACCCCGATGTCAGTTGGCTATGCCGGACGCACCGAACACGACTATGTCAGCATGGGCCGTGAACTGATTAACGATGGCAAAGTTCCAGCGGAGGGCATGACCTTGGAGCGATTGCTGGCCTATTTCGCCGAACATCCCGAAGACTTGGATATCTACTTGCCCCGCAACGATCGCTTCATCTTCTTTCGAGAAACGGCGGGTGGGCCACCGACGGGGACTTTCTCCGTCCCCGTGACACCAAACCGCTCCATCGCGACGGACAAGACCCTGACGCCGCCAGGGGCGATCGCGCTGATCACCCTCGATTGGCCTGAACGTAGTGCTACAGGTGATTGGCAAGCGACACCCATCAGCCGCTACGTGCTCAATCAAGATACCGGCGGTGCGATTCAAGGGCCGGGTCGGGTGGATATTTTTGTGGGCAGCGGCGATGAGGCTGGCGAACAGGCCGGTCAGATTAATACCGATGGTGCACTTTATTTTTTGCTGCTCAAACACTAGGCGTGGGTGCGGACAGGGGGCTATCCCTGTTCTCCTAGAAGGCGTTAGCGGTGTTTGAGGTGGAGGGTGAAGGAGTGCAGGGTAGAGAGTAGGCCACTGTAGTCGTAATTGGCAGAATCGGCATTAGTCGGAAAGTTCAAGAGTGGCGGCGGCAGGCAAGGCCAAAAAGTCCTGGATCGCTTGCCACATGGCCGGTTGTACAGTCGCCAAACTGTGGTCGCCAGGCAATTCAACTAGCTGCACCCACGGACGAGTCGCCGCGTAATCACGGCTGGCTTGAATGCTGATCACCTCATCCTGCTGACCATGCACGATGAGTGTCGGAATCGCCGCCGTCAACTCGCTTTCGTCGTAGCGCTCCGCATCCGTGACAAAGTCGTAGGCCAGCGACCTCTGCTGCTTTTCAGCATAGTGGTAAACCGAGAGCCAGCCCGTCGTATGCCACTGCTCAACCGTGTCAGCTCCCAAGCGCGGCAACCACTGATCGAGAAATTGAAACGCCGGGGCCAACAACACCAAATGATCAATATGAGGACGAGCTAAGGACTGCTGCGCCAGCCAAGCCGCAGTAATACCCCCAAAGCTGGAACCGATGACTGTGACCGGTTGAATTCCAGCGCTTTCTGGCTCTACCTCGCGTTCAGCGATCCACACTAGGCCCTGGTGAATCTGGCGCGTCAGGGTTAAATGGGCAAAGTCGCCCTGATTCAAATCCAAAATGTTTAAGGACTGGCCGACCTGCTCAAACTGACGCTTGAGAAACTGCGCTTTGGCCGACTGTGGCCCCGATGCAAACCCATGCAAATAGAGATAATCCATCAATCACCCAGGGAAAAACCAGGCGTCAGTCAGCCTTGATTGCCAAAGAGTTGAGTACCGCCCCCAGACGTAGGATAATACGCCCCTGGGTTGAGCCAGCTTCTGCTCCCTGAGCCCGCCCCACCAAACATTCCGT
>JBHJJI010000365.1:0-3913 GCA_050042805.1 Leptolyngbyaceae cyanobacterium | reverse complement strand
GTGGCGGTTTTTTGCTGTCTCAAAAGGGTTTTGAGTGCTGCTTCACTTTCGGTGATCTCAAGGTGATAGACGCCTGACATGGTGATTACTGAATGCTTCACCTCTTTTCTAGCATCTGTAGCTCTGATTCAGCGAATTGGTGTAAGACGCCCCTGACCGTTTCTCTGCCCCCTTGCCCCCACTGCTCCCTAGCCATCAGCAATGGTTGGTGAAATCACCCCGCAGTCTACTAGAGGGCAGGAATGATCGGTTGGTTTGCGCCACATTGTATCTGTACCTGTGGGTAGTTTTAATCCAGATTTGTTAGCCTCATTCTGCAAGGTCGATACCCTAGACTTTTAGGCGATCGCGGATAATCTGCCTGACGGTCGCGTTAGCGATCAAGAAAACATTCAGCGACTCTTCTCAGAATTCGTCAATCCCTGCCATCCAGCAAAGTCTTAAGCTTTCACAGGAGACCCCCATGGTTGTTACGGCTGCTTCCCCCCAGACTATTGCCGACCAGCTCGGCGATGAAGCCAGTTATCTGCTCGACTACGAAGCTAAAGTATCCCAGTCGCTGCTGCATTTGCCTGGCCCCGACTGGGTTGAGAGAAATTTTGCCCAGAGCGATCGCAGTCCCCAGGTTCTCCGCAGTTTGCAGCAGCGCTATGGCACCGGTCGCTTAGCCAATACCGGCTATCTCTCAATCCTGCCCGTCGATCAGGGGATTGAGCATTCTGCGGCGGCCTCGTTCGCACCTAACCCCATTTACTTTGATCCGCAAAACAATATTGAGCTGGCGAGCGCGGGGGGCTGCAACGCTGTGGCGACCACGGTAGGCGTTTTGGGCAGCGTTGCTCGCCAATACGCCTACAAAATCCCCTTCATTGTCAAACTCAACCATAGCGAGCTGCTGACCTTTCCCAACGTCAACGATCAGGTCATGTATGCCTCCGTTGAGCAGGCCTGGAACTTAGGCGCAGTCGCCGTGGGGGCCACCGTTTACTTTGGTTCAAGCGAGGCAACTCGGCAACTGCAAGAGGTGCGAGCAGCCTTTGCCCGCGCCCATGAGTTGGGTATGGCCACGATTTTGTGGTGCTATCTGCGCAACAGCGCCTTTCAACAGGAGCAGGACTACCACCTCTCAGCCGATTTAACCGGGCAGGCGAATCATCTCGGTACGACGATTCAGGCCGATATCATCAAGCAAAAGTTGCCCACGACCAATGGTGGTTATGGGGCGGTCGCTAAGGCCACGGGCCAAAAGTTTGGCCGTACCGATGAGCGAGTCTACAGTGAGTTGACGAGCGATCACCCGATTGCCCTGCCCCGCTATCAAGTCTTGAACTGCTATGCGGGTCGAGCTGGGTTAATTAACTCCGGTGGGGCCTCGGGCAAAAATGACTTTGCCGAAGCGGTGCGCACGGCGGTGATTAACAAGCGCGCCGGGGGCTGCGGTCTGATTTCTGGCCGCAAGACCTTTCAGCGCGATTTCAAAGAAGGGGTGAAGCTGTTTCACCTGATTCAAGACGTGTATCTCTCGTCTGAAATTACTATCGCTTAAGGTTTCGGAACTGCTAATACCGGGATAATGCTCCCTGTATTCTTCCTAATTCTGGAGCGTGCTGAGGAGCGGCAGTCCCCATTCTCGCATTCCAGTCTTATACCGATTCTCTGAAACAGGGCTACAGATCTGGCTTCCCTGCAACTCAGCTCCCCGGCGTTTTCAAGAGTGCATCAGGAGTTCGATCATTGAGAACTGGTATTGCAACCCTCTAGACGGGCGTACCCTGTCAAACGCTGAAAAAGCAGCGCCATTACAAAAGCGCTTTGAATGATATTTCAAAGCGCTTTTGCGGGATCGCGATTAAAGGAAACTGCTTACATCGCGCGGCGATAAAGTTAAGAAGCGCGGCGGCGACGTGAACTGCGCCGCGATCGCGTCGAAATGGCATATTCCACCACAGCCCCTAGCCCAAAGAACACTGCCGAAAACGTCCAAAAGACTTCCCAAAGACTCCCTTCTTCATAATTGGCCTGACTGACGTAATAGGCAAAACACATGTCGGCAATATAGAGACAGATTGCCGCGATCGCAATGAGCTTCCAAGACTGCGAAAAGCGTCCGCCCCAAAACGCGACGAGCAGCGTCGCAGCGACCACCAACAGCAGACAGTCACCGAGCACATAAAGCAAGCCCACCGTGCCTTCAAACGGCTCTAGCTGAGCATCGAGCGTCACCACCCAGCCCGGTGCATTGGAAGCCACTTCTTCTTCAACGGCTTCGGGCACTGCGGCCGCATCTGGCGTCACTGCCGGATCAACCGGTGCGGCTGGGTCAACAGGAGGCGCAGCGGGATCAACCGGCGCTAGCGCCGGATCGACCGGAGCCGCTGGATCTGCCGGTGCGACCTGTTCGACGGGCACCGGATCGGGTACCGTCACCGCTTCTTCGACATCGGCCCCGGCTCGATAGCTCAGAAAGAACGCCAAACCGACGCCCAAAAGACCCACCACGGCCACTAAAATCCACTGGCTCACCTCTAAATTAAGGCGTCTCGGTAATACGGCCTGAAACATGCCGATCGCCAAAAATATATAAGACAACAAATAGAACGCATCACCGAGAGACACCGCCGGATCTTTGCCCCAAACGTTGCCCCAGAGATAAAACATCAGGTTGCCAAAGGCAAAGCACAACAGACCAAGACCAATCCAAAACCAGACGGTGCGGCCACTGACAATTTGGCCACTCTTCCAATTTCGAAAGCAGAGCAAGCTCGATAGCACAAAGGCCCCTGTTTCCAGGACTGTGATGCCGTTCAAATACCACTGGGGACGATCCTGCCCGGGTGGTGGCACGCTGAAAAAGAGGAAAAAGAGTAAAGAAATTAATCCCCAAACAATCCCGAGGGTGAGCAGGGCGTTGGTAGATAGTAGAGAAGATGTGGTAGAAGACTGCTTGCTCAATGGAATACTCTCCTCAGAGCACACAACAAAGAAAGTTAAATGCTAGGCCAGTGTCATCGGTCTGCCAATCGCAACCTTAGCAAGCCTAGCCAGCAAGTTTTGTTTTACAACAGGATCGGCAGGCTGACAACGTTAGTCTCAAAGCTGCGTCTAAGACCAAAATGCTTGCTGCCCTTAGCCCGCTTAGGCCCGTTACGACAGGTTGCCACATCTTGGCTAAAAAGCACGATAGATCAATGTTTCTTAAACCAATGCGTCTCAAACTTCCGATCGCTAGCTCCAAAGCTTGCTATGGGGAGAGTTTTGTAGCCAGGTCAAAAACTGCTTGCGATCGCGGGTGGGCAGATCTTCCAGCGCATCCAGTAATCGCTCTGTAAAGTTGGCATTGCCAAAGGAATCTTTGCCCAGGCGATGCATTTCTTCGAGGAGCCTCAGTAGGTGATGTTCTTCCCAGGGGGGCACTTGGGTGGCTAGGGGATCCATGGTTAGCAAGGTATTGACGGCCTTCGCCGACGTCACCTGCGGAAACCGCCACTGCGAAAACACACCGGTAATCTCCTTCGCAAACAGATCAGCTTGCTTGTTGCCCAGCAAATCTTCAATATCAAGGAACAGTGCTTGCAAGAGCAACAAAGACCCTTGAATTAGGGATTGTTCGGCGGGTCGGTTAGTGCTTGCGTCTGGGTCTTTACCAATGACCTCGTCCAGGCGAACCTTGCCCCAAATGCTAAACCGTTCAGGCTCTTCCAGCAGCACGCAGGCTTTGCCACGGTTGTCGGTCAAATCGCGCCACAAAGCCATCGCTTCCTCTTCCTGAGCCGCCGCAAATACGCTCAGCAAGCGAAAAGTCTGCTCCTGATAATACAAGATGGGGATCGGTTGATCCTTACTCAGATGTTGTACATTTTTGATGTCAACATCTTGTCGCTTGAGAATGAACATGATGCAGCGAGTCGAGTCT